>NZ_VRUT01000319.1:0-1645 GCF_008039465.1 Methylobacterium sp. WL120
CGGGCGACAACGTGACCATGGACGTCACGCTGATCGTGCCGGTGGCCATGGAGGAGAAGCTGCGCTTCGCCATCCGCGAAGGCGGACGCACCGTCGGCGCCGGCGTCGTCGCCGCCATCAACGCGTAAGCTGCTCGAAGCGAGCGATTCGGCACGGCCGGCGGTCTCCGCCGGCCGTTTTGCGTCGCCGAGGCCGTGGAATCGGGTCCAAGCCCCGTCGTCACCGCCTCAAATCGGCGTTCCCTCAGCCGCGACGGCCCCGGAGCTTGACACGAGGCCTCCGGTTTACTTTCCTGATACCCGCGGTCTTCGGCGGACCATCAGGAATGAACACCTCGATCAGGTTTCCGCGGCCGACGCGCCGTCTGCTGCTCGCCGCCGCCGTGAGCGCGATCCTGATCCGCCCGGCCTGCGCGGACGCCCTCAGCGACGGACGCTTCCGCGCCGAGGTGGCGGCCGTCCTGCGGGCGATGCTGCCCGGGGCCGAGATCCTCCCCGACCCCGATCCGAAGCAGATCCTGTTCGGCGGCAGCACGATCGCTCTGACCAACCTCTATCCGCGCGTCGCCCCGCTCGCCGGCGACGCGCGCCGGCGACTGATCGAGGCGCACCTCGCCACCGCGCTGAAGGCCGTGAACGCGCCGCCGTCGACCGGAGAGCCGAGTCTCGCGGCGGTACGCACGCAGCTGCGGGTGCAGCTTCTGCCGCGCGAAATTCTGCGGCAGGTGCCGGACCTCGCCACGCGGACCTTCTCCGAGACCCTGGTCGTGGCCTACGTCATCGATGGGACGGACCGGATGCGCTACCTGACCCGGTCGATGCTCGACGGGTGGGGCGTCGGCGCCGGGGCGATCCCGACCGCCATCGAGGCTCTGGCGCTGGCCAACCTCGCCGAGGCCTCGAAGGACGCCGCGTTCGCGCTCGCGGTCGCCGACGGCACGCCCATCTTCGTCATGACGAGCGAGGACGACAACTACGACGCCGCCCGCCTGATGCTGCCGAGCTATCTCGACAGGGTCCGGAGCGCGTTGAAGGCGGAGGCCGTCACCGTCGCGATCCCGACGCGCGACCTGCTCATGGCGTGGCCCGCCGACAGCAAGGCCCGCGCCGGCTTCGCCGCGTAGGTGCGCGACCGGCTGCGGAAGGGGCCCTACGGCCGCAGCGACGAGCTGTTCCACGCCGACGCCGCGGGATTGCGACCGCTGACGGCGGCCGAGCGCGCCGATCACGGCCGCTGACGCATTTCCCGCCCGGCCGGGCCTTGCATCCCGGCGCCCGATCGGGCATTGGGCGACACGATAGGAGTGTAGCTCAACTGGTCAGAGCGCCGGTCTCCAAAACCGGAGGTTGCGGGTTCGAGTCCCTCCACTCCTGCCAGTCTACAGCGCCTTCCAGCCACCAGCTGCTGCCCATCTCCCATTCCCGCGACGTGCCGCGGCTGTCGACAACCCCGACGACTTGCGCTAGAGCGGGCGCACTCCGAGATCGATGGCGGCTGTCGGTTCGGGCTCGTTCGAGCGAGCTTCCGAACCCGTCGTCATTCTCGAAACCCGGTTCCTGACGCCATGGCATCGAACGAAGCGACCAAGAAGGCCGATCCGGCGCGCGGCCCGGTCCGCGGCGCGGCCTCGCAGCCGCCGCAGCGC
>NZ_VRUT01000031.1:0-34806 GCF_008039465.1 Methylobacterium sp. WL120
GGGCGCGCGGCTCGGAGCCGCGGGTTCCGCGCGGGTCCGCCGGCACGAAGGCGACGCGGGCGTCGGCCTCGAAGCGCGGATGGGTGTCGCCGCCGCCCGAAAGCTTCAGCGCGACCGCGCCGTCCGCCCCCGGCTCGCCGCTGACGAGGGTGAACGGCAGGCCGCCGCTGCTGCCCGAGACCCGCCACGGGCCGACGAGCGCCGGCGCCTGGACCTGCACGGCCTCCGCGTAGAACTGGTCGGTGCGCCCGGTCGACGGCACGAACGTGGTCAGCAAGAGCTGCTGGACGTGAAAGTCTTCGACCGCGAGGTCGCGCCCGCGCAGGGTCTCGCCGAGGCCGGCAGGCACCACGAGGGCGTCGCCTTCGGTCACCGGCAGCTTGATCTCGGCGCGGCCGATCCGCGTCTCCGTGAACCGGACCGCGCCCGACAGCAGCGGGGTCAGGCCGAGCTCGGCCTTGACGAAACGCAGGTCGAGGGCGGGCTTTCCCGCATCGTCGCCGAGGTGCAGGCGGTCGAGGCGCAGGCGCGGCGAGGGCAGCAGCCGCACGTCGATGCGGCCCTCGGTGCGGACCGTCAGCCCAAGCGAGCGGCTCACGGTCGCGTCGACGAAGGCGCGATGGGCCGGCCAGTCGATGAAGGGGGGCACGGCGAGCGCCGCGACCAGGATCAGGATGACGGCGCCCGCGAGCGCGGTCAGAAGGTCACGCACCGTGATCGTTCCGCATGCATCCCGCGCCACCCGGCGGGTTCACGGCGGGCATAGCACGGCCGGCGGCAACCAGCGCCAGCGGGCTTTTGTCGGGGGCCGGCAGGGTCGTTTCAGGCAGGCCGCCGGATATTTACCGGATCGCTCGAGCGGCCCCCCTTCCCTCCCCCCTCTGCGGGGGAGGGAAGCGACGGTCCGTTTATCGCCGGGGGGCGACGACCACGCCCGGGGTGGGTTGAGGCGCCTGCATCTGCTGGCTGCGCTGGATCTCCATGCGCGTGGTGTTGTTCTGCGAGGTGATGTTCTGCTGCAGCGCCCGGGACTCGCTCTGGCGGGCGAAGGACTCGTTGGCGGCGTCGGGGTTGCCCTGCCGGACCTGCGCGAGGGCGGGGGTGGCGGCGAGGACGGCGAGGACGGCGATCGGCACGATGCGCATCGGGCGCTCCTGAATTTCGTGTGGTCTTTATGATGTGGGTCTTGCGATGATCTGACCAAGCGGCCGGGCGGCCCCAGGTTCCCCGCCTGCGACTCCCCGCCTGCGACCGTGCGGGGTGGCGACATCGCGTCCGGGCCTCGACGCCGTTCGCGTTTTGGTCCAGGGATTGCCGATGCCGAATTCCTCGCATGCGACGCCGCCTTCCGACGCGGGGCGTGGCCCCAGCTCCATCGCCGCCCGCGCCATGGGGGGCTTGCGCCCGACCACCGCGTCCTACTTGGATGGCCTGAACGAGGAGCAGCGCCGCGCCGTCGAGGCGACGGAAGGCCCCGTCCTGGTGCTGGCCGGCGCCGGCACCGGCAAGACCCGGGTGCTGACCACGCGCATCGCCCACCTGATCAGCACCGGCCGAGCGCGGCCGTTCGACATCCTGTCGGTGACCTTCACCAACAAGGCCGCGCGGGAGATGAAGCACCGGATCGGCACGCTGGTCGGGCCGGCCGGCGAGGGCATGCCCTGGCTCGGCACCTTCCACGCCATCGGCACCAAGATCCTGCGCCGCCACGCCGAGCTGGTGGGCCTGAAGTCCGACTTCACGATCCTCGGCACCGACGACCAGCTCCGCCTGATGAAGCAGGTGCTCAAGGACCAGAACATCGACGAGAAGCGCTGGCCGGCGCGCGCGCTCGGCCACGTCATCGACGGCTGGAAGAACCGCGGCCTCGGCCCGGACCAGATCCCCGCCGGCGAGGCGCAGGCCTTCGCCTTCGGCAAGGGCGGCGACCTCTACACCGCCTACCAGGCGCGGCTCGTGACCCTGAACGCGGTCGACTTCGGCGACCTGCTGCTGCTGTGCCTCAAGCTGTGGCGCGAGAACCCCGAAGTCCTGACCATCTATCAGGACAAGTTCCGCTACATCCTGGTCGACGAGTACCAGGACACGAACGTCGCCCAGTACCTCTGGCTCCGCCTGCTCGGGCAGACCCGGAAGAACATCGCCTGCGTCGGCGACGACGACCAGTCGATCTACGGCTGGCGCGGGGCCGAAGTCGACAACATCCTGCGCTTCGAGCACGATTTTCCTGGCGCCGTGGTGGTGCGGCTGGAGCGCAACTACCGCTCCACCGGCCACATCCTGGCCGCCGCCTCGGGCCTGATCGCCAAGAACCAGGGCCGGCTCGGCAAGACGCTGCGGACCGAGGACGAGCTCGGCGAGCCCGTCACCGTGTCGGGCGCCTGGGATTCCGAGGAGGAGGCGCGGCTTCTGGCGGAATCGATCGAGTCGCTCCAGGCCAAGCAGCACCCGCTTTCCGAAATCGCGGTGCTGGTGCGGATCTCGGCGCAGATGCGCGAGATCGAGGACCGCTTCGTCCAGCTCGGCCTGCCCTACCGGGTGATCGGCGGCCCGCGCTTCTACGAGCGCGCCGAGATCCGCGACGCGCTGGCGTACCTCCGCGCGACCAAGAACCCGTCCGACGACCTCGCCTTCGAGCGGATCGTGAACACCCCCAAGCGCGGCCTGGGCGACGCGACGCTGCAGCAGCTCCACCTCTATGCCCGCGCCGAGCAGGTGCCGCTCCTGCACGCCGCGCGAAAGCTCTGCGAGACCGACGAGCTCAAGCCGCGCGTCCGCTCGACGCTGCGCGCGCTCACCGAGAGCTTTTCGCGCTGGGCGCGGCTCGTCGAGAGCAACCCGCATTCCGAGGTGGCGCAGACCATCCTCGAGGAATCCGGCTACACCGAGATGTGGCAGAAGGAGAAGTCGGCCGACGCCGCCGGGCGGCTGGAGAACCTCAAGGAGTTCGTCCGCTCCATGGAGGAGTTCCCCGACATGGGCGCCTTCCTCGAGCACGTCTCGCTGGTGATGGAAGCCTCTGAGGCCGAGGGTGCCGACCGCGTCTCGCTGATGACCCTGCACGCGGCCAAGGGCCTGGAGTTCGACACGGTGTTCCTGCCCGGCTGGGAGGACGGCCTTTTCCCGAACCAGCGCGCGCTCGACGAGAGCGGCCGCGCCGGCCTGGAGGAGGAGCGGCGCCTCGCCCATGTCGGGCTCACGCGCGCCCGCAAGCGGGCAAAGCTGTCGTTCGCCGTCAACCGCCGCATCCACGGCCTGTGGTCCTCGACCATCCCGTCGCGCTTCATCGACGAATTGCCCGAGACCGCCGTCGACGTGATCGAGGCGCCGGCCCACTTCTCGGCCGGCGCGTCGCGGTTCGACCGCAACCCGCAGCCCTTCGGCTCCAGCTACGGCACGCCGGGCTGGCAGCGGGCGCAGGCCAACACCGGGCAAGGGAACGGCGGATCCGGCAACTTCGGCAAGGGCGCGGCGCACACCACCGCCCGCGGCTTCGGCGCCTCGCCCGGCGGTGGGCGCGGCGGGCCGCGCCAGATCGAAGGCGAGCTGATCGCCAAGTCCACCGGCGCGCCCTCTGCCTTCGAGACCGGGATGCGGGTTCTGCACACCAAGTTCGGCCCCGGCGACGTGGCCGCCGTCGACGGCAACAAGCTCACCGTTGACTTCGACAAGGCCGGTCGCAAGATGGTACTCGACAGCTTCCTGCAGCCGGCCTGACGCCGCCGCGGGACGGCGTCGGGTAGAGGCGTAGGACACGACCTTGGGCGGACCGGACACGGCCCCATCCCCCGACCTTCCCGGCGTACGACACGCCCGTCTCCGAACCATTTCGGCAACACCCGTCCACCACCGTCATGCGGTCGTCGCAGGCGGCGATTCTATGGTGCGCGCGTTGCATGCTCCTGCAACGACGAGGCCGGCCGCATTCGCGGCTCGCCTTGTCCACAAGCTTCGTGTCGTGGGCCGGAACCGGCTCGAGGCAGCCTGATTGCTTTGAGAGAGGCATAGTAAGCCCCGTCACGAAGGTAGAGCGAAGAGCGGTCCCGAGGTTAGCAAGTTCCTAGCTTAGCAAGTCCTTTTGGTTAGCAAGTCCTTTTGGTTAGCAAGTCCCACGCGGAGTGTTGATCGATGAAAAGACGGCGCGCACGACTCGAGCTGGTTGAAGACCGCACGGTCCGGCTGCACAGGACCCGCTTCGACGAGGAACGAAACCTCGGCCCGATCCAACCGCTGACCGACCGGCAGGCCGAGTACCTCGACGCGCTGGCCCTCCACCCGCAGGTGATCGTGCTCGGCCCGGCCGGCACCGGGAAGACCTACATCGCCGGCACCCGCGCCGCCGACCTGCTGCGCCAGCGCCGCATCGCCAAGGTGATCATCACCCGCCCCAACGTCCCCGGCGGCCGCTCGCTCGGCTTCTTCCCCGGCACCCTCGAGGAGAAGATCGCACCCTGGGTCGCGCCGCTCACCGAGGCGATGAAGGAGCGGATGGGCGCCGCCGCCTTCGAGATTGCGCTGAAGGCCGGCGACATCGAGATCGTACCCTTCGAGGTGATGCGCGGGCGCACCTTCAAGGACTGCCTCGTGATCCTCGACGAGGCGCAGAACACGACCACCGCCGAGATCAAGATGTTCCTCACCCGCATCGGCGACGCGTGTCAGGTGATCATCAACGGCGACGTCTCGCAGACCGACCTGCGCGAGACCTCGGGCCTGCGCACCGTCATCCACCTGATCAAGAGCCGGATGATGCCGATCCCCGTCGTGGAGTTCACCCGCGACGACATCGTCCGCTCCGGGATCTGCGCCGAATGGGTGAAGGCGTTCGAGGAAACGAATCTCTGAGTTGTACGTTACCAGCGGCGGGTCGAAGCGGAGACCCGCCGCGCTTCTCCGGCGCGACTTCCTTCTCCCTTCCTTCGGACCCGGAGGATGGAATGGGTGCCGCGGCCCGACGACAAGAAACAGGATTATCTCCGTGAGGAAACTGACCTTCGCCGTTGCCGTGCTCGCCTCGCTCGGCGCCGCCGCGATCACCGCCCCCGCCTCTGCCGCCCCCGGCGCCCCGATGGGCGTGACCGCCCCCGACGCGATCGAGCATGTGCAGATGCACCGCATGGAGCGCCGCATGATGCATCGCCGGATGGAGCGTCGCATGATGCACCGTCACATGGAGCGCCGCATGATGCGCCGTCACATGGAGCGCCGGATGATGCGCCGCATGTGATCTGATCGCTTCGATCAGGTCGGCGACGGGGTCCTTCGGGGCCCCGTTTTTGTTTGCGGCATCCCCATCCCGCGCCGTCCCGCCGGATTGCCGCGGACTCCGCGGATTCCTATGTCGGAGCGCAGGCCGGGTTGCGGCTGCGACGCTTTCGGAGACCACATGCCCCCGTCCAACCGCCTGTTCGACGACTTCGCCCGCCTGATGACCGATGCCGCCGGCGCCGCGCAGGGCGTACGCCGCGAGGCCGAGACGGTGATCCGCGCCCAGGCCGAGCGGCTGATCCGCGACATGGACATCGCCTCCCGCGAAGAGCTCGACGTCCTGCGCGACATGGTCGCCACCTTGCGCTCGCAGAACGAGGCGCTGACCGCCCGCGTCGCGGCGCTGGAGGCCGACGCGAAGCCGCCCGCGGCCGCCGTCGCCGGGGCGAGCGAGGCGATCTGATCGACGGTGGCGAGGGCCGGGTCGCCGGCGCGAATCGGCCCCGGCGGGGCGGCGGGCTTGTACACAGGAAGCGCGCGCGAACGATCCATTTCCTGTTCACCGGCCGGGGGAAGCGCTTTGTGTCGCGAGTCCGCACCGGTTTATAGTCGGTGACGTACTGATTCGCCTTAACCCGCCGAAGACGGGACGCCGCAGAGCCGCCGCCACGAGGTATACCGTCCCATCGGGACAAGTGTCGTCGCGTCGTGACGTGGTTTCGTGCTTCGGTTCTTTTTTGTTCACCATGCCGCGGCGCTCGAATACGGCGGCGTCATTTCGGATCGTCATGCCACAGCTTCACGTCGACATCGAGGGCTACGATCGGATCGAGCACCCGCTCGATGTCGTCGAGCGGCTTGCCGCGCTCCGCGACTGGATCTTCGATCGCGCCGAGACGGACGAGATGTCCGTGGTGGTGGCCGGACGCTGGACCGAGTACCAGGTCGCCTTCACCTGGATCGAGGATGTCGAGGCGCTGCACGTCGCCTGCGCCTTCGACCTCAAGGTGCCGGACCGGCGCCGCACCGAGGTGCAGCGCCTGATCGCCCTGATCAACGAACAGCTCTGGATCGGCCATTTCGACCTGTGGTCGAGCGACGACGTGGTGATGTTCCGCCATTCCCTGCTGCTCGCCGGCGGCTCGGTGCCGACGCACCCGCAATGCGCCATGCTGTTGAAGTCGGCGGTCGAGGCGTGCGAGCGCTACTACCAGGCGTTCCAGTTCGTGCTCTGGGCCGGCAAGTCCGCCCGCGAGGCGCTGGACGCCGTGCTGTTCGAGACCGAAGGCGAGGCCTGAGGCGCACCATGGTGGGTTCCGCAGGCGGCGCCCTGCCCGCCTCCCTGACCCTCGTCGGGGCGGGCAAGATGGGCGGGGCGATGCTCGAGAGCTGGCTCGCGGCCGGCCTCGACCCGTATCGCACCACCGTCGTCGAGGCCCATCCCACCGACGCTTTGCGTGCGCTCTGCACGGCGCGCGGCCTCGCCCTGAACCCGGCCACCGTCGCGCCGGCCGCCATCCTCGTCGTCGCGATCAAGCCGCAGGGCTTCCCTGACGCCGCGCCCGACCTCGACCGGATGGTCGGCCCCGACACCGTCGTCCTTTCGATCCTGGCGGGCAAGACCGTCGCCGACCTCGCCGGCCGGCTGCCGAGCGCCCGGGCGATCGTGCGGGCGATGCCGAACCTGCCGGCCAGCATCGGCCGCGGCGCCACCGGGGCCTTCGCCAACGCGGCGGTGACGCCAGAGCGGCGCGACGCCGTCGCGGCCTTGCTGTCCGCCAACGGACTCGTCGAATGGGTCGGGTCGGAGGCCGAGATCGACGCGGTCACCGCCCTGTCGGGCTCCGGCCCGGCCTACGTCTTCCTGATGGTCGAGGCGATGGCCGAGGCCGGGATCGCCGCCGGGCTCGACCCGCAGGTGGCGGCGCGCCTCGCCCGCGCCACGGTCTGCGGCGCCGGCGCCCTCCTCGACGCGAGCGACCTGCCCGCATCGGAGTTGCGCCGCAACGTCACCTCGCCGGGCGGCACCACCGCCGCCGCCCTCGACGTGCTGATGCGCGCCGACGCGCTCAGTCCCCTGGTGCGCGAGGCCGTCGCAGCAGCGCAGCGCCGGGCAGGCGAGCTGGCGGGCTGAGGACCACCGCCATAGGGCATGCGGGGTTCCTCCAGCCCACCCCCTCATCCTGAGGCGCCCGCGTCAGCGGGCCTCGAAGGAGCGCTCCAGGGATCGCGCGCAAGCTGGAAGGCTCCTTCGAGGCCTCCGCTTCGCTGCGGCACCTCAGGATGAGGATGGTGGATGGGAATGGGCTGTGAAGGCTCGATCCGCCGACATCACCGGTCCAGGCCCGCCGGCACCAGCGCCACCCGGTCGAGTCCCTTGGCCAGCACCGATCCCCCGGGCGGGGCGTCGCGGAGCTCGCGCCAGTTCACCCCGGCGCCGTCCGGCAGGACGACCTCGCCGTCGAGGCGCATCGGGGCGTTCGCCTCGATCGCGGCGAGGCCGTCGAGGAGGTGGCGCGTGACCGGGACCGGCCAGAGCAGGTCGAGGTCCGAGGTGGTGGAGAGGTAGGCGAGGCCGGTCAGGCGTTGCCACTGCAGGCCGCCGAACACCTGCGGGACGACGCCGTATTCGGCGGCGAGCGCCAGCACCGCGTCGACGGTCGGATGCCAGGCCGGCGGCGCGGCCGGGCGCGCGGCGGCGAGGGTCACCGGAGGGGACGGCGTGGCGTCGGTCCACGGCACTGCGAGGCCGATGCGGCGCTTGCCGTCGGCCGGCGGCAACGGCAGCCCGGCGGGCAGGTGATCGCCTTCGCCGGGGAAGCGCCGCCGCACGATCACCGGCCGGCCGTCGCGCGCCCAGGTCGCGACGTGCGGCACGCCGTCGAGGTCGGGGCGCCCGGCCAGAAGCCGATGCCAGGCCTCGGGCGCCACCACGAACAGGTCGTGGCGGCGGATCGCCCTCACGCCCGCGCCGCCTCGACCACCCGCGCGGCGATGTCGTGCGCGACCGGGCGGCCGCCGCGGGCCTTGCCGAGGGCGTCGCGGTCGTCCTGCCGCGGCAAGTCTGTGATCAACGCCGCGATCTGCGGCCCGAGCGGCTGGACTGGGTCGAGCACCGCCTGCACCGCGCCGGCCTGGACCATGTTGTCGAGGCCGGGGGCGAAGACCGGCGTGGACTTGGCCATCGCCTCGAGCTTTTCCAGGGGCAGCTTGGTGACGCGGGCGACGGAGGGCAGGTCCATCACGCTCGGGTTGGCGCCGGGCAGCGCCACGAGCACCCGCGTCGCCAAAGCCGTGGCGATGAAGGCGCCGGCGGCCGAGTGGCCATAGATCAGGCCGATCGTCGGATGGCCCTGCGCGTCCGCCAGAAGCAGCGCCTTGGCCAGATGCGCCAGGCACTCGTTCAGGCCAAGGAGCTCGTCGCGCCGGCTCATGCGCTGGCTGTCGGAATCGACCAGCACCAAGATCGGCGCGGCGCCCCCGGCCCGCACCGTCGCCAGCACCGCGGCCGAGAGCGTCAGCGCGCCCTCGATCCCGAGCGGCGTGTCGCCGTCGACGCCGACCACCGAAAGGTCCCGGCCGTCGAGCGGACCGCGGCCGGTGATCAGCCCGTCGGCCAAACTCACCGAATGGCCCTCGGGGAACAGCGAGGCCAGGATCTCAGCGAGCGTCATGAGTCGTCCCTTCGAGTCCGGCGACGAGGCTGTCGAAGTCGGCCGCCGACAGCGCCGGCACGCCGGCCGGATCGTTGACGCCGAGGCGCGCCCAGATCTCGGTGGCGTCGCGGCAATCGCCGAAGCGCGCGATGCGGGATTCGAGCCGCGCCTGCTCCGCCTCCAGCGTCGCAAGGTCGAAAGCCGGCGCCCGACCGGCCAAGTCGAGGGCGGCTTGCCGGAACGCCGCCACGGTGTCGTCGCAGAACACGTCGGCGCCCCCGGTGAGCCGCCGGTGCTTGCCGCCCATGGTGCGCCAGACCAGGGCGCGGTCCTTCGAGTCGAACTCCTCGGCGCCCTTGTTGGTCTCGATCACCTCCGGACCGGAGACCGAGATGCGCCCGCCCTCCGAGACCGCGAGGCGCGAGCAGGTGCCGGCGATGAGGCCGCCGCCGCCGAAGCAGCCGGCGCGTCCGCCGACCAGCCCGACCACCGGGATGCCGACCCGGCGCAGGTCGGCGATGGCGCGCATGGTCTCGGCGATGGCGGTCTCGCCCGCGTTGGCCTCCTGCAGGCGGACGCCGCCTGTGTCGAACAGGATCAGGACGGCGTCCGGCGTCTCGGTGAGCGCGGCGCGTAAAAGGCCGACGAGCTTGGCCCCATGCACCTCGCCGAAGGCGCCGCCCATGAAGCGGCCTTCCTGCGCGGCGAGGTAGACCGCGCGGCCGTCGAGCCTGCCCCGGCCGACGACGACGCCGTCGTCGAAGGCGCGGGGCAGGTCGAACAGCGGCAGGTGCGGACTCATCGCGCGCTGCTCGGGCCCGACGAATTCCTCGAAGCTGTCCGCGTCGAGGAACGCAGCGACGCGTTGCCGGGCGCTGGCCTCGTACCAGCTCAGGCTCATCGGCCGCCCTCCATCAGGCGGGCGCCCTGCGCCAGCCGCAGCGACACCGTGTCGGGCCGGGCGCCGCCGTCGTTGATCGCGATGCGCAGGCCGCCGGGCTGGGTCCGCGCCACGAAGTCGGCGGCCACCGCCTCCCAGACGTCGCCGTAGCCGACGACCGGGGTCGCGATCTCGATGGTGCACTGGTCTGCCGGCAGCACGCGCTCCAGCAGCACCTCCAGGTTGCCCGACGCCACCACCCCGGTGATCGCCTGCGCCTTGGTGCCCGCGAGCGGCTTTTGCGTGGTGTGGCGGAAGGTCATCGTTTCCATGGGAACGCGTCCTTATGTTCGCAGCGCCATCCGGCCCGATCGCGGGTCCCCTCTCCCGTTCGGAAGAGGGACAGGGTGAGGGGCGAAGTCTTTCCGGAGAGGTCGCACCCCTCACCCCAACCCTCTCCCGAACTGGAGAGGGGGCCGCGTGGCGTGTCCCACGCCTTCTCCGTCAACGGACCCATCTCACCAGTTCCGGAACCGGGCGGGCGGCTCGTACAGGCCGCCCGACCAGTGCACGAGATCCTTGATCGAGCGCGCCGCGAGCAGGGAGCGGTCGGCGTCGAGGGGCTCGATCCCGAGATCCTCCGGGCGGCGGACGATGCCGCGGGCGCGCAAGGCCTCGACCTTCGCCCTGTCGCGGCCGCGGCCGACCTCGGTGTAGCCGGCCACCCCGCGGATCGCCTGCTCGCGCTCGTCCGCGTCGCGGCAGAGCAGGAGGTTGGCGATGCCCTCCTCGGTGACGATGTGGGTGACGTCGTCGGCGTAGACCATCACCGGCGCCAGTTCGAGACCGATCTTCTTCGCCAGCTCCAGGGCGTCGAGGTGCTCGACGAAGGCGGGCACGAGCCCGTCGCCGAAGGTCTCGACGAGCTGGACCACGAGCTTGCGCCCGCGCCTCAAGGCCGGGTCGCCGGTGCCGCCGGCCTCGCGCCCGGCCTTCATCCAGGTGTCGGACGGGTGGCGGCGGCCATGCGGGTCCGAGCCCATGTTCGGCGCGCCGCCGAAGCCCGCGACGCGGTTCGTCGTGACGGTCGAGGAATGGCCCTGAAGGTCGATCTGCAGGGTCGAGCCGATGAACAGGTCGCAGGCGTAGAGCCCGGCCGTCTGGCAGAAGGCGCGGTTCGAGCGCAAAGACCCGTCGGCGCCGGTAAAGAAGATGTCCGGCCGCGCGGCGATGTAGCGGTCCATGCCGACTTCCGAGCCGAAGCAGTGCACCTGCTCGACGAAGCCGGACTCGATCGCCGGGATCAACGTCGGGTGCGGGTTCAGCGCCCAATTGGTGGCGATCTTGCCCTTCAGCCCGAGTTTTTCGGCGAACGTCGGCAGCAGCAACTCGATCGCCGCGGTGCCGAAGCCGATGCCGTGGTTGAGCCGGCGGATGCCGTACTCGGCGTAGATGCCCTTGATGGCCATCATCGCCATCAGGATCTGCGTCTCGGTCACGGCCGCCGGGTCGCGGGTGAACAGCGGCTCGACGTAGAACGGCTTGTCCGCCTCGACCACGAAGTCGATCCGGTCGCCGGGGATGTCGACGCGGGGCACCGTGTCGACGATCTGGTTCACTTGCGCGATCACCACGCCGTTCTTGAAGGCGGTGGCCTCCACCACCGTCGGCGTGTCCTCGGTGTTGGGGCCGGTATAGAGGTTGCCGGCCCGGTCGGCCGAGACGCCGGCGATGAGCGCCACGTTCGGCGTGAGGTCGATGAAGTAGCGCGCGAACAGCTCCAGGTAGGTGTGCACCGCCCCGAGCTCGATCTGCCCGCCGTAGAGCATCTTGGCGATGCGCGCGCCCTGCGGGCCGGAATAGGAATAGTCGAGCCGCCGGGCGATGCCGGTCTCGAACACGTCGAGGTGTTCGGGCAGCACGATGCCCGATTGGACCATGTGCAGGTCGTGGACCTTGCTCGGGTCGCAGGCGCCGAGGCCGCGCGCGAGACAGTCGGCCTGCTTCTGGTTGTCGCCCTCCAGGCACACCCGGTCGCCGGGGCGCAGGACCGCCTCCAGCAGCTCGACCACCGCCTCGTGCCGCACGACCTTGCCGGACGCATGCGCCCGGCCGGCCGCGATCCGCTCGTCCCGCGCCGTCCTCTGCTTGCGCCAGTCGGTCATTCCGATGTCCTCGAAGCCGGCAGCCCGACGCTGCGGCTCGCATGCAAACGCGCGATCCGACACCGAACGCGTATGCGCAGACCTCGTTCGATCACATCATCGTATCCCAGATTGCCGAACTGTCAATATTTTGCATACTGGTGGGCAACCGAGACGAATCACGAGATCGGGACGGAGACGCCGGATGCCGCAGCCCGTCGCACCGCAAAACCCCCATTCGTGGGGCTCCGACCGGCCTCCCCGGGGCTTCGAGCCGCGCGGGCCCCGGCCATGATCATCGCCGGGGTCGCCTTGCTCGCCGCCTGCACGCTGGTCGGCGTGTATCTCGGCGACCTCCTCGGGGTCGCGCTCGGGGTGAAGGCCAACGTCGGCGGCGTCGGCATCGCCATGTTCCTGCTCATCGCCGCCCGCGTCTGGCTGGTGCGGACCGGCCGCCTGACCAAGAACGTCAAGTTCGGCGTCGAGTTCTGGGGCGGCATGTACATCCCGATCGTCGTCGCCATGGCGGCCCAGCAGAACGTCGTCGCCGCGGTGAGCGGCGGCCCGATCGTGATCATTGCCGCCCTCGGCTCCCTGGCGATCTGCTTCGCTGCGGTCGCGTTGCTGAGCCGCCTCGGCGGCCGCGACGCAGGGAGCCCCGAGGTCGCGCAGGGCGGCGCGATCCTCGGCGGCGACGTCGACGAACGGCCCGCCGACGCCTCGGCGATCTCCGCAAGCCGGAAGGGGTGAGCCGTATGTGGCACGGACTCGAGCACGTCTTCGTCGAGCAGAGCCTGGTCGCGGCCTTCGCGGTCGTCGGGGCGCTGATCCTGGTCTCGAACGTCGCCGCGAAGAAACTGACCAACGGGCGGGTGCACGGCTCGGCCATCGCCATCGTGCTCGGCCTGGCGCTCGCCTACGTCGGCGGCGTGTTCACCGGCGGCAAGAAGGGGCTGGCCGACATCCCGGCGCTCGCCGGGATCGGCCTGATGGGCGGGGCGATGCTGCGCGACTTCGCCATCGTCGCCACCGCCTTCGAGGTGGACGTGGTCGAGGCGCGCCGGGCCGGCCTCGTCGGCGTGCTGGCGCTGGCGCTCGGCACGCTGCTGCCCTTCGTCGTCGGCACGCTGACGGCGGTGGCCTTCGGCTACCACGACGCGGTCTCGATCACGACGATCGGCGCGGGCGCGATCACCTACATCGTCGGCCCGGTCACCGGCGCGGCGCTCGGCGCCGACTCGACGGTGATGGCGCTGTCGATCGCCACCGGCGTGACCAAGGCGGTGGGGGTGATGGTCGGCACGCCGCTCGTCGCCAAGCTGATCGGCCTCGACAACCCGCGCTCGGCCATGGCCTATGGCGGGCTGATGGGCACGGTGAGCGGGGTCGCGGGCGGCCTCGCCGCGACCGACCCCAAGCTCGTGCCCTAGGGCGCGCTGACCGCGACCTTCCACACCGGCATCGGGTGCCTCGTCGGCCCCTCGGTGCTGTTCCTCATCGTGCGGGCGATCGTGGGTTGAGACGGCCCCTCACATGACGGGAGATCCATGGACGCGGGCGAGGCCACCGAGGAGCGGACGCTGATCTCCGAGCGCATCCGCGACGCGCTCAGCGACGCCATCGCGGCGGGCGAGCTCGCCGCCGGCACGGTCTTGGACGAGCAGACCCTGGCCGACCGCTTCGGCGCCTCGCGCACTCCCGTGCGGGAGGCCCTGCGTCAGCTCGCCTTCGGCGGCCTGGTGGAGCAGCGACCGCGCCGCGGCATGGTCGTCGCGCGGATGACGCCCGAGCGGATCATGGACATGTTCGAGGCGACAGCCGAGGTCGAGGCCCTGTGCGTGCGGCTCGCGACCTACCGCATGCGCCCGCTCGAGCTCAGCGCCCTGATGGACCTCCACCATCGCTCCGGCGCGGCGGTCGAATCCGGAGACCTCGACGCCTACGACGGCCTGAACCGCCAGTTCCACGAAGGGCTCTACGCCGCCACCCACAACGGGTTCCTCGCCGAGCAGGCGCTGGCGATCCGCACGCGGCTCTCGGCCTTCCGCCGCACCCAGCTCCGCCAGGGCGACCGCATCCGGCATTCCCATGGCGAGCACGGCGCGATCCTCGCCGCGATCGCGGAGGGCGACGGCGAGGCGGCGGCGCGGCGCATGCGGGCGCACATGCTCAACGCCGCCGGCGCGCTCGGACGCTACATCGCCGAACACGCCTGACGGGTGAGACCCGGCTCAGCCGGCGGCGCGGCCCTCGGTGATCCGGCGGAGGTGGTCCAGGATCTCCCGGCGCTGCTCGGCGCGGTCGAGGGTCGCCCAGAGGCGCAGCAGCTCGACGCTCTCGGCGATCCGGTCGCCCTCCTCGCAGCCACCGAAGAACGCCGTCGCCGGGATGCCGAGCGCCGTCGCGAGTTCCTTGAGCACCGGGTTCCCGGGGCGCCCCGTCTCGTCGTCCGCTGTCAAAGCGTTCCCCTACGAGTCTTTCGTTCCGGCCGGGAGGCGTCGGCCGGCATCGCCCGGCGCCGACCGCCCGGCAAAGATTCCACGGAAACCGGCGCTCCCGGCAAGGGGCGATGGTCGGTTCCCGTGACACCGAAGCGGCTGGTGCCGGCTCAGCCTTCCTTGAAGCCGTATTCCGGCACGCCGTCCTCGCTGCCATAATACTTGTAGGGCAGGAACTTGCCCGACATGCCGAGCTTGACGCGGTCGCCCTTGTTGTTGGCCTCGCGCTCCATGGTCATGTTGAAGTCGATCGCCGACATGATGCCGTCGCCGAACTCCTCCTGGATCAGCTCCTTGAAGGTGGTGCCGTAGACCATCACCAGCTCGTAGAACCGGTAGATCAGCGGGTCGGTCGGCGGCAGCGAGGGGATCGAGCCGCGATAGGGCGCCTCGTTCAACATTCGCTCCTCGGATTCGGTGAGCCCGAACAGGGCGGCGGCCTTGGCGGCCTGCGCCTTCGGCAGCTTCATCTGACCCATGCAGGCGGCGGTGATCAGGATCGGCGACAGGCCGCCGATCTCGTCCTGGATGAACTTCCAGGTCCAGCCCTTGTCGCGCTTGATGTCGAGGAGCTTTTCGGTGAGGTCTTCGCGCTTCATGTCGGACATCCCTCGGGCTTGCAGGATCGGTCTGGCCCGGCGATCGAGCCGGGCCGGCCACGAGCTTGCGCAAGCGATGTGCCAGCCGGACGCCTTCCAAAAAGCTTCGCTGAGACAGAGCTTTGGCCCACGATGGGCAGACCACGAGATTTCGTGTACCATGAGATCTCGTGGCCATACCACGAGATGTCGTAGCGGGTGCGGTGACTGCCTTGGGTGATGCGACCGACGATCTCGGACCCGTCTTCGAGCAGCACCGCGAGGCGATGCTGGTGATCGAGCCGGAGGCCGACCGGATCGTCGACGCCAACCCCGCTGCAGCCCGGCTGCTCGGCTACGACCGGGCGGCGCTCCGCGCGATCGCGGCGAGCGCGTTGCATCCCGGCCAGCGGACGGCGCTGATCGTGTTCACGGAAGCCGCCTTCGCCAACGGGCAAGGGTGGTCGCAGGCGCTGGAACCGCGCCACGCGGACGGGCGCAGCCTACGCCTGGAATATGCCGGGAGCCCGCTCGCCGGCGACCCGCTGCGGCTGCTCGTGACCCTGTCCGACCTCGAGGCCCGCGGGCGCCGGGTCGTCGACGGGCAGGCCGACGACCACATGCGGGCCGGCGTCGCCGAATGGCAGCGGGTCGAGCGGATCTTCCGCGACATCGAGCGCGAGAACCAGCTGATCCTGCGGGCCGCGGGCGAGGGCATCTACGGCGTCAACGCCGACGGGGCGACCACCTTCGTCAACCCGGCGGCCGAGCGCATGCTCGGCTGGCGCGCCGCCGACCTCGTCGGCAAGGACATGCACGCCACCGTGCACCACACCCATCCCGGCGGCACGCCCTACCCGCACCGCGACTGCCCGATCTACGCGGCCTTCCGCGACGGCGCGGTGCACCAGGTCGAGGACGAGGTGTTCTGGCGGCGCGACGGCACCGCGTTCCCGGTCTCGTACACTTCGACGCCGATCCGGGACCGCGGGCGGCTGCTCGGCGCCGTCATCGTGTTCCGCGACATCAGCCAGCGGCGCGAGGCCGAGGAGCGGCTGCGCAGCGCGCTGGCCGAGGTCGACTCCCTACGCGAGCGGCTGGAGCTGGAGAACGCCTACCTCAAGGAGGAGATCCGGCAGGAGCGGCACCACCAGGGCATCATCGGCCGCTCGCCGGCCATCGCGGCTACGCTGCGGCAGGTCGACCTCGTGGCCGGCACCGACGCCACCGTGCTCGTCACCGGCGAATCCGGCACCGGCAAGGAGTTGATCGCGCGGGCGATCCACGAGGCCAGCCGCCGACGCGACCGGCCGATGATCCGCGTGAACTGCGCCGCCGTGCCGCGCGAGCTGTTCGAGAGCGAGTTCTTCGGCCATGCCCGAGGCGCCTTCACCGGCGCCCTCCGGGACCGCGTCGGGCGCTTCGAGCTCGCCGACGGCGGCACGCTGTTCCTCGACGAGGTCGGCGAGATCCCCCTCGACCTCCAGGGCAAGCTGCTTCGGGTGCTGCAGGAGCGCTCGTTGGAGCGCGTCGGCGAGGCGCGCACCCGCGCCGTCGACGTCCGCCTCGTCGCCGCCACCAACCGCGACCTGCGCGAGGAGGTGCGCCGGGGGCGGTTCCGCGAGGACCTGTACTTCCGCCTCAACGTCTTTCCCCTGGCCGCGAGCCCGCTGCGCGAGCGGCCGGAGGACATCGCGTCGATCGCCCAGCACTTCCTCAAGGGCGCCGCCCGCCGCCTCAACATCCCCGAGCCGCGCCTGACCGAGGGCGACGCCCGCCGGCTCGCCCGCTACGCCTGGCCCGGCAACGTGCGCGAGTTGGAGAACGTGATCGAGCGCGCGGCCATCCTGGCGGTGCGCGGCCGCCTGCGCTTCGACCTGCCGGAGACCGAGCCGCCGCGCCGGGCCGACGCGGCGGCACCCACCCTCCCCGCCGACCGGCCGCCAACGGAGGCCGACCGCCGGGCCCGCGACCGCGCCGAGATCGCCGCCGCCCTGGCGCTGACCGGCGGCAAGGTGTTCGGCCCGGGCGGCGCCGCCGAACTGTTGGGCCTGCGCCCGACGACCCTGGCCTCGCGGATCAAGGCCATGAGAATCAAAGAGACCGGACTGAAGGAGACCGGGAACGGCCGTTAACCGCCCCGCAACCGCGGCCGCGTCCAGTGGCGAGCTGCGTTCGAAGCGGGCGCGTGTCGCGAGGAAGACCGTATGCCCACCTCAGCCGCGACGGACGCCGCCCTCTTCGCGATGCCGGGCGACGCCGCCGTGCGCGACGCCGCCCACGCCTGGAGCCGCAGCCTCGCGGCCGAGCGGCGGATGTCGGACAACACGGTCGAGGCCTACGAGCGCGACCTGCGCCAGTTCCTGCACCACCTCGACGCCCGCGCCGGCACGCCGACCATCGCCGCGATCGTCGCGCTGAAGCCGCGCGACGTCCGCGCCTTCATGGCCGCGCGCCGTGCCGACGACGTCGGCGGGCGCTCGCTGATGCGGGCGCTGGCGGGCCTGCGCTCCTTCGCCAAGTACCTGGAGCGCGAGGGCCACGGCACCGTGGCGGCGCTCGGCGCCGTGCGCTCGCCCAAGGTCGAGCGGCGCCTGCCGCGGCCGCTGCCGGTGGCCGCCGCCCGTGCGCTCACCGAGACGTCCCTGCGGGCCGACGAGGATCGCGAGCCCTGGATCCTGATGCGCGACGCGGCGGTGCTGGCGCTCCTCTACGGCGCGGGCCTGCGCATCTCGGAGGCGCTCGGGCTGACGCGGCGGGATGCGCCGGTGCCCGGCATCGATGCGGTGACGGTACTCGGCAAGGGGGCGAAGCAACGGATGGTGCCGGTGCTGCCGGTGGTGGCCGAGGCGGTGGCGGCCTACCTCGCCGCCTGCCCGCACCCGCTTCCGGGCGACGGCCCGCTCTTCGTCGGCGCCCGCGGCGGTCCGCTCTCGCCGCGGATCATCCAGTACGTCGTCGCCCGGGCGCGCGGCGGCCTCGGGCTCCCCGACAGCGCGACGCCGCACGCCCTGCGACATTCCTTCGCGACCCATCTCCTGGCGCGCCAGGGCGAGCTTCGGGCGATCCAGGAGCTGCTCGGCCATGCCTCGCTCTCGACGACGCAGCTCTACACTAAGGTCGATGCGGCCCGGCTGATGAGCGCCTTCGACGCGACCCACCCGCGCGCAGGCCGACACCCGCCACGGAGGACCGCGCAAGACTTGATTTAAGTTACAAACACCTTTTAGTGCGGTCGAAAGACCAGCTGCCTATTCCTCGGACAATTAAGCTTGCCGAGAGGATTACACTCTACGCTTGTGCGATCGTGACGGGACAGGCGAGAACCATGGCGGACGGACACGCCGGAATAGGAGAGGCGACGCGGGCGCTGCAGGCCGGCGCCGTGCTCATCGCCGACCGCGACGCCCGTCGCCGGGCCGAACTTGCGGCTGTGGTGGCGCGCTTCAATCCCGGAGCCACGGTCGTCGAGACGGACTCGGGCGAAACGCTGATCGAGCTCGCCCTCGCTCACAAGCCGGCCCTGGCCTTCGTCGGCCTTCAGCTCGAAGGCTTGAGCGGCCCGGAGGCGGTGGCGGTGGCGCGCAAGCGCGGCGCGGCCCTGCCCTGCCTCGTGCTGATCGCCGCCCGCGTCTTCGCACAGTGGCAGGAACTCGCGGTGTCGCTCGGCGCCTACGAGGTGCTGAAGGTGCCCCTCGACACCGACCACATCGAGAGCCTGCTGCACGCCGACGCCCGGCGCCGGCAGTCGACGCGCATCCTTCTCGCCTCCTCGTCGGATGCGGCGCGTGCGGCGATCGGACGGGTGCTCGGGCGCAGCGGCTTCGCCCTGGAGATCGACGAGACGGATTGCGGCCGCCACGCGTTTAAACTCCTCAAGAGCGACGCCTACCCCCTCGCCTTCGTCGACGTGAAGCTCGGCGGCATCGACGGCCTCGAGCTCGCTTGCCAAGTGCAGCCGCTGGGCCTTTCGACCCATCTCACCGTGCTCACCACCGGCGATCCCGAGCCGATCGCCCAGGCGGCGCGCTACTTCGGCGCCGCCTTCGTGCTGCGGATGCCGTTCCACGCCCGCGACATCGACCTCGCGCTCCATCACGCGTTCGGCCTGCGGCGGCCGTACCTACTGAACGCGATCACCGCTCCGCCGGCCCCGACCGCCCTGTTGCGCATCGCCGCCCTCGCCCCGCACCGCCGCTCGGCCTGAGCGGAGGGCAGGGACAAACAGGAGGCGCGGCTGCGCGATCCTCAGACGTGGATCGCGCGCTTGCCGACCGCGAGCGCGGCTTCCTTCACCGCTTCCGTCAGGGTCGGGTGGGCGTGGCAGGTGCGGGCGATGTCCTCGGCCGAGGCCCCGAACTCCATCGCCACCGCCACCTCGGCGATGAGGTTGCCGGCGTCGGCGCCGACGATGTGGACGCCGAGCACCCGGTCGCTCGCGGCATCCGCCAGCACCTTCACGAAGCCCTCGGTGGTGCCGTTGGCCTTGGCCCGGCCGTTGGCGGTGAACGGGAATTTGCCGCTGTTGTAGGCGATCCCGTCCTTCTTCAGCTCCTCCTCGGTCTTCCCCACCGAGGCGACCTCCGGGTAGGTGTAGACCACGTTCGGGATCACCGCGTAGTTCACGTGGCCCGACTGGCCCGCCAGGATCTCGGCCACCGCGACGCCCTCGTCCTCGGCCTTGTGGGCGAGCATCGGCCCGGCGATCACGTCGCCGATGGCGTAGATGCCGGTGACGTTGGTGGCGTAGTGGCTGTCGGTCTCGATCCGGCCCTTGTTGTCGAGGCGGACGCCGACCCCGTCGAGGCCGAGCCCCTCGGTGTAGGGCACGCGGCCGATGGCCACGAGCACCACGTCGGCCTGGATCGTCTCGGCCGCGCCGCCCGCCGCCGGCTCGACGGTGACCGTGGCGGCGCCGTCAGCCACCGCGACGCCGGTGACCTTGGTCGAGAGCTTAAAGGCGATGCCCTGCTTGGCCATGATCCGCTGGAACTGCTTGCCGACCTCGCCGTCCATCCCCGGCAGCACGCGGTCGAGGTACTCGACCACGGTGACCTCGGCGCCGAGCCGACGCCAGACCGAGCCGAGCTCGAGCCCGATCACGCCGGCGCCGATCACCAGGAGCCGCTTCGGCACGGCCGCGAGTTCGAGCGCGCCGGTGGAGGAGACCACGATCGTCTCGTCGATCTCGACGCCGGGCAGGCGCGTCACGTCCGAGCCGGTGGCGATGACGATGTTCTTGGTCTCCAGCATCTGGTTGCCGCCGTCATCGGACGTGACCTCGACGCGGCCTGCGCCGGCGATCTTGGCGGTGCCGTGGAAGGTCTCGACCTTGTTCTTCTTCAGGAGGAACTCGACGCCCTTGGTGTTGCCGGCGACGCCCTCGGCCTTGAAGCCCTGCATCTTGGCCAGGTCGAGCTTGACCGTGCCGACGTCGATGCCGAGGTCGGGGAAATGCTTCGTCGCCTCCTCGAACGCCTCCGAGGCGTGCAGCAGCGCCTTCGACGGGATGCAGCCGACGTTGAGGCAGGTGCCGCCATGGGTCGCGCGCTTCTCGACGACGGCGGTGCGCAGGCCGAGCTGCGCGGCGCGGATGGCGCAGACATAGCCGCCGGGGCCGGTGCCGATGACGACGAGATCGTAGGTGCTCATGGGTCTGTTCGTTCCTGCATTCGCGTGCGGCGACCGCCGGGGCGGGTCGCTGCCGGGTTCATTCGTTCGTCGGCGTCACCGGCCGCCCGAGACGTCGAGGATTGCGCCGGTGGTGTAGGCCGCCTCGTCGGAGAGCAGCCAGAGCACCGGGGCGGCGACTTCGTCGGCAGTGCCGGCGCGCTTCATCGGCACGCCCGGCCCCATCGCGGCGGCCTTGTCGGGCGTGCCGCCGCTGGCATGGATCTCGGTGTCGATGATGCCGGGTGCCACCGCGTTCACCCGGATGCCGGCATCCGCCACCTCGCGGGCCAGCCCGATCGTGAAGCTGTCGATCGCCCCCTTCGAGGCGGCGTAGTCCACGAACTGTCCGGCTCCGCCCAGCCGCGCCGCGATCGACGAGACGTTGACGATGGCACCGCCGCGTCCTCCGGCCTTCGTCGACATCCGCCGCACCGCCTCGCGGGCGCAGAGGAACGAGCCGACGACGTTGGTCGCCATCATGCGATGGAGGCGGGCTGCACTCATCTCGGACACGGGTGCAGGCAGATCGACCACGCCCGCGTTGTTGACCAGCGCCGTAACGGTCCCGAGACGGTCGGCGGCCTCGAACAGGGCGACGATTTCGGCCTCCTCCGCCACGTCGCAGCGCACCGCGACGGCCTGCCCGCCCTCGGCTTCGATCGCCGCGACCGCCGTCGCGGCGGCCTCCGCGTCGGAGACGTAGCTCAGGCAGACGCGGTAGCCGCGCTTCGCCGCCAGCAGCGACACCGCACGGCCGATGCCGCGCCCGCCGCCGGTGACGACGACGACCTTTTTCGCGAAGTCCGTCACGAGGCGATATCTGCCGGGGACTCGATCGCATCGCGCAGCCGACTGCGGTCGATGTAGTCCGGCAGCACCGTGCGTGCATCGGTTACGGCACTGGCCAGTTGCTCGACCGTGAGGTTCTTCGCACCGGTGAGGTCCGCGCCGCGTAGGATCGTCCCGACCAAGCGGGCACCTTCAAAATTCGATCGGGTAAAACGCGCGTTGCTGGCATCCGCGCCGGAAAGCTCAGCACCGCGAAGGTCGGCGTTGCTGAGATCGGTCCGCCGGATGAAAGCACCGCGCAGATTGAGTATGGGACGATCTCTAGGCGACAGGCTTGTCATCGTCCGCAATCCTCATGCGCAGGGTCGCCATGATGGCTTGAACGTCGACCGGTGGATCCAAGTCCCGATAATCCGCCTGCCGTTCCCGCAAAATCGCTTGCAGCAGTTCGAACACTGGATTGGCTAGGTCGGAAAAGTCTCTTCCTATCTCACGTAAGACGTAGATCGCGGCGAGGCGCACCTCAAGGCGCTCGTCGCCGAGCTGTCCGGCGGCTCGGTTGAACAGCTCCGTCACGTGAGCGCGTCGGGCCAGTTCCGGTGTAAGCGTCCACCACGCGAGGATCACGCCGCCGAAGGCCGCAAGCGCAAGGCCGGCGTTCCGGACGATCTCCGAAACGAGGATCCAAGTTTGCATCCGGCCGCGTCCAGAAGCCTACGCCTCCGTTCACAGGTCCAGGACGAGCCGCGCCGGATCCTCCAGCGCCTCCTTCACCCGCACCAGGAAGGTCACCGCCTCCTTCCCGTCGACGATGCGGTGGTCGTAGGAGAGGGCGAGGTACATCATCGGCCGCGCCTCGATCTTGCCGTTGCGGACCACGGGACGCTCCTCGATGCGGTGCATCCCGAGGATGCCCGATTGCGGCGCGTTAAGGATCGGGGTCGACATCAGCGAGCCGTAGATGCCGCCGTTGGTGATGGTGAAGGTGCCGCCCTGCATCTCGTCGATGGAGAGCTTGCCGTCGCGGGCCTTCTTGCCGAAGCTCGAGATCGTCTTCTCGATGCCGGCGATCGACAGGTCGTCGGCGTTGCGCACCACCGGCACCACGAGGCCCTTGTCGGTCCCGACGGCGATGCCGATGTGGTAGTAGTTCTTGTAGACGAGGTCCTGCCCGTCGATCTCCGCGTTGACCGCCGGCACGTCCTTGAGCGCGCCGATCACCGCCTTGGTGAAGAAGCCCATGAAGCCGAGCTTCGTGCCGTGCTTCTTCTCGAAGATGTCCTTGTACTGGCTCCGCATCGCCATCACGGCCGACATGTCCACGTCGTTGAACGTGGTCAGCATCGCGGCGGTGTCCTGCGCGTCCTTGAGACGGCGGGCGATGGTCTGGCGGAGCTTCGTCATCCGCACGCGCTCCTCGCGGGCGGCGTCGTCCGGCTTCGAGGCCGGGCGCGGCGGCGTCGGGCGCGCCTCCTTGGCCGGGGCGGGGGCCGTCTGCGCGGGGCCCTTCGATGACTGGTCGCCCTTCGCGATCGCGCCGAGCATGTCGCCCTTGGTGACGCGGCCGTCCTTGCCGCTGCCGTTCACGCTCGCCGGATCGATGCCGGATTCGCGGGACAGCTTGCCCACCGCCGGACCGTTGTCGTCGGCCGAGCGGGCGGCTGGGGGCGCCGCGTCGCCGTGGTTGCCGTAGCCGGCGGCCGACTCCTTGGCCGGCGCCGCCTCGACCGCCTTCGCGTCGGGGGCGGACGCCTTCGCTGCCTCGGTGTCCTTCTTCGGCGCGGGCTTGGCGGCCCCGCCGCTCGCCTCGACGATCGAGCCGAGGAGCGCGCCCGGCTCCACCGTCTCGCCGTCCTTGACCAGGATCTCACCGAGCTCGCCGGCGGCCGGGGCGTTGACCTCGAGGGTCACCTTGTCGGTCTCGAGCTCGACCAGGGGCTCGTCGGCCGCGACCATGTCGCCCGGCTTCTTGAACCAGCGGCCGATGGTGGCCTCGCTGACGGATTCGCCGAGCGTCGGGACGAGGATGTCGGTTGCCATGTTTCTCACGCCGGATCGGTTGGGCCGTACCGGACGGCCGGGATAGGGTGCGGCGGCCCATCAGGAGCCGCCGCGTCGTCGAAAGGTCAGACCGCGAGGGCCTCGTTGAGGAAGGCCTGGAGCTGCGCCTGGTGCTTCGACATCTGCCCGACGGCGGTCGAGGCGGAGGCCGGGCGGCCGACGTAGCGGGCGCGCTTCACCGCGGAGCCGGCCTGGCCGAGCACCCATTCGAGGTAGGGCTCGACGAAGGCCCAGGCGCCCATGTTCTTGGGCTCCTCCTGGCACCACACCACCTCGGCGTTGCGGAAGCGGCCCATCTCGTTCGCCAGCGCCTTGAGCGGGAACGGGTAGAGCTGCTCGACGCGCAGCAGGTAGACGTCGTTGACACCGCGCTTCTCGCGCTCCTCGAACAGGTCGTAGTAGACCTTGCCCGAGCACAGCACGACGCGGCGGACCTTGTCGTCGCGCACCAGCTTGACGCCACCCTCCTCGTGCTCGGCGTCGTCCCAGAGGATGCGGTGGAAGGTCGAGCCCTCCGCCAGCATGTCGAGGCTCGACACCGCCCGCTTGTGGCGCAGCAGCGACTTCGGGGTCATCAGCACCAGCGGCTTGCGGAAGTCGCGCTTCAGCTGGCGCCGCAGGATGTGGAAGTAGTTCGCCGGCGTGGTGCAGTTGGCGACCTGCATGTTGTCCTCGGCGCAGGACTGCAGGTAGCGCTCCAGGCGCGCGGACGAGTGCTCCGGGCCCTGGCCCTCGTAGCCGTGCGGCAGCAGCATCACGAGGCCGGACATGCGCAGCCACTTGCGCTCGCCGGACGCGATGAACTGGTCGATGACCACCTGCGCACCGTTGGCGAAGTCGCCGAACTGCGCCTCCCACAACACGAGGGCGTTCGGTTCGGCCGCCGAGTAGCCGTACTCGAAGCCGAGCACCGCCTCCTCGGAGAGCATCGAGTTGATGACCTCCAGCGGCGCCTGGCCCTCGCGGATCGCGTTCAGCGGCGTGAAGCGCTGCTCGTTCTCCTGGTCGATCACCACGGCGTGGCGCTGCGAGAAGGTGCCGCGTTCGACGTCCTGGCCCGAGAGCCGGACGCGGTTGCCGTCGAGCATGGTCGCACCGAAGGCCAGAGCTTCCGCCGTCGCCCAGTCGATGCCGACGCCGGTCTCCACCGCCTTGGCGCGGTTGTCCATGAAGCGCTGGATCGTCCGGTGCAGGTGGAAGCCGGGGGGCGCCTGGGTGATCTTGCCCGCGATCTCGCGCAGGGTCTCGGCCGGCACGCCGGTGCGGCCGCGGCGCGGGTCGTCCACGTCCTCGTGCACGGCCTTGAAGCCGGACCAGCGCCCGTCGAGCCAGTCGGCCTTGTTGGCCTTGTAGGTGCCGGCGACCTCGAGTTCGGCGTCCAGGATCGCCCGGAACTCGGCCTTGCGGGCGTCGTAGGCCTCCTGGCTCAGGGTGCCGTTCTCGATCAGCTTGCGGGCGTAGCTCTCCAGCACCGAGGTGTGCTTGCGGATGCGCTGGTACATCTTCGGCTGGGTGAAGGCCGGCTCGTCGCCCTCGTTGTGGCCGAAGCGGCGGTAGCACAGCATGTCGATCACGACCGGCTTGCCGAACTTCTGGCGGTACTCGACGGCGACCTTGGTGGCGAAGGTCACGGCCTCGGGGTCGTCGCCGTTACAATGGAAGATCGGCGCCTCGACCATCTTCGCCACGTCGGACGGGTAGGGCGACGAACGCGAAAAGCGCGGATCGGTGGTGAAGCCGATCTGGTTGTTGATGATGAAGTGGATCGAACCGCCGGTGCGGTGGCCCTTCAGGCCCGAGAGCCCGAGGCACTCCGCGACCACGCCCTGGCCGGCGAAGGCCGCGTCGCCGTGGATCAGCAGCGGCATCACGCTGGCGCGCACCACGTTGGGCTTGGCGCGCTGGTCCTGCTTCGCGCGGACCTTGCCGAGCACGACGGGATCGACGATCTCGAGGTGCGACGGGTTGGCGGTGAGCGACAGGTGGACGTTGTTGCCGTCGAAGGCGCGGTCGGACGAGGCACCGAGATGGTACTTCACGTCGCCCGAACCCTCGACCTCGGCCGGCGAGGCCGAGCCGCCCTTGAACTCGTTGAACACCGCCCGGAAGGGCTTCGCCATCACGTTGGTGAGCACGTTGAGGCGGCCGCGGTGGGCCATGCCGAGTACGATCTCGCGCACGCCGAGCGCGCCGCCGCGCTTGATGATCTGCTCGAGGGCCGGGATCATCGCCTCAGAGCCGTCGAGGCCGAAGCGCTTGGTGCCGGTGTACTTGAGGTCGAGGAACTTCTCGAAGCCCTCGGCCTCGATCAGCTTGTTGAGGATCGCGCGGCGGCCTTCCGGCGTGAACGAGATCTCCTTGTCCTTGCCCTCGATGCGCTCCTGCAGCCATGCCTTCTCCTCGGGATCGGAGATGTGCATGAACTCGACGCCGAGCGTCTGGCAGTAGGTCCGCTCCAGGATCGCGACGATCTCGCGGATCGTGCCGAATTCCAGCCCGAGCACGTTGTCGAGGAAGATCGGCCGGTCCCAATCGGATTCGAGGAAGCCGTAATGCTGCGGATGCAGCTCCTCGTGGTCGCCGCGGGGCGCGAGGCCGAGCGGATCGAGCTTGGCGTGCAGGTGGCCGCGCATGCGGTACGAGCGGATCAGCATGATCGCGCGGACCGAATCCTTGGTCGCCTGTTCCACCGACACGCCGGTCCGGGTGGTGACCGCGAGGCCGTCGGCGGGCTTGCCGGGCCTCTGCTCGGCCTTCTCCGCGCCCTTGGCGAGGATCTTCTCGCCGACCGCCTTCTCCAGGGTCGCCCAGTTGCCGTCGAGGGCCGAGACGATCTCGCCGTTGGCCGGAACCGGCCAGTTCGGCTTGGTCCACGAGGCGCCGGCGGCGTTCTTCTCGACCAGGGTCTCGTCCTCGCCGAGGCCCTTGAAGAAGGTCTGCCACTCGGGGTCGACCGAGGACGGGTTGCGGGCGTAGGCCGCCTGCAGTTCCTCGATGTAGGCGGCGTTGCCGCCATAGAGGAACGAGGTCTCCAGCAGCGCTTCGTTCACGTCCTGGCGTGCCATCGGCGGGTCATCCTGTCCTTGCGGGCTCTCCGCCGGCGCGCGAGAGCCGCGTCATCGCGCGGGAGGCGCCTCCGCTCGGGGAGGCTCGGGCCGCGCTGCGATTCCTCGCAGGCGCGCGAAGCGGCGCCTCGTCGTCCATCATATGGCGTCACGGGCTTGCGTGCGCTGCAACACAGCCGCGCGCGGGGTCATACGCGCGCGGCTGTCACTGGGTTTCAGCCCTTGAGGACCTCGACGAGCGTCGAGCCGAGGCGCGCGGGCGAGGGCGAGACGCGGATGCCCGCGGCCTCCATCGCCGCGATCTTGTCCTCGGCGCCGCCCTTGCCGCCGGAGATGATCGCGCCGGCGTGGCCCATGCGGCGGCCCGGAGGCGCGGTGCGGCCGGCGATGAAGCCGACCATCGGCTTCTTGCGGCCGCGCTTGGCCTCGTCGGCCAGGAACTGCGCCGCCTCCTCCTCGGCCGAGCCGCCGATCTCGCCGATCATCACGATCGACTTGGTCTTCTCGTCGGCGAGGAACAGTTCCAGCATGGAGATGAACTCGGTGCCCTTCACCGGGTCGCCGCCGATGCCGACCGCCGTGGTCTGGCCGAGGCCCGCGGTCGAGGTCTGGAACACCGCCTCGTAGGTCAGCGTGCCCGAGCGCGAGACGATGCCGACCGAGCCCGGCTTGAAGATGTTGGCCGGCATGATGCCGATCTTCGATTCGCCCGCCGTGACGACGCCGGGGCAGTTCGGCCCGATCAGGCGCGACTTCGAGCCTTCCAACGCGCGCTTGACCCGCACCATGTCGAGCACCGGGATACCCTCGGTGATGCAGACGATCAGCGGCATCTCCGCCGAGATCGCCTCGCAGATCGCGTCGGCCGCGCCCGGCGGCGGCACGTAGACCACGGACGCGGTCGCGCCGGTGGCCTCGCGGGCCTCGCCGACCGTGTCGAAGACCGGCAGGCCGAGGTGCTTGGACCCGCCTTTGCCCGGCGAGGTGCCGCCGACCATCTTGGTTCCGTAGGCCATCGCCTGCTCGGAGTGGAAGGTCCCGTTCTTGCCGGTGAATCCCTGGCAGATGACCTTGGTGTTCGCGTCGATGAGGATGGACATGGTGCTTCAGCCCTTCTTCACGGCGGCGACGATCTTCTGCGCGGCGTCGTCGAGGTCGTCCGCCGGGATCACGTTGAGGCCGGAGCCGCTGATGATCGCCTTGCCTTCCTCGACGTTGGTGCCCTCGAGGCGCACGACGAGCGGCACCTCCAGGCCCACCGCCTTCACCGCCGCGATCACGCCGCGGGCGATGACGTCGCACTTCATGATGCCGCCGAAGATGTTGACCAGGATGCCCTTCACCTGCGGGTCGGCGGTGATGATCTTGAAGGCCGCGGTGACCTTCTCCTCGGTCGCGCCGCCGCCGACGTCGAGGAAGTTGGCCGGCTCCTCGCCGTAGAGCTTGATGATGTCCAGCGTCGCCATGGCGAGGCCTGCGCCGTTGACCATGCAGCCGATCGTGCCGTCGAGCGCGATGTAGGCGAGGTCGTACTTCGAGGCCTCGATCTCCTTGGCGTCCTCCTCGGTCTCGTCGCGCAGCGCGACGATGTCGGGGTGACGGTAGAGCGCGTTCGAATCGAACGAGATCTTGGCGTCGAGGCACTTGAGGTGGCCGTCGCCGGTGAGGACCAGCGGGTTGATCTCGAGCATGCTCATGTCCTTGGCCGTGAAGGCCGCGTAGAGCTTGTTCGTGAGGTCGGCGGCTTCCTTGGCCTGGGGACCCGTGAGGCCGAGCGCCTTGGCGACCGCGCGGCCGTGGTGGGGCATGATGCCGGTGGCCGGATCGACCGAGAAGGTGACGATCTTCTCAGGGGTGTCGTGGGCCACCGTCTCGATGTCCATGCCGCCTTCCGTCGAGACGACGAACGCGACCTGGCCGGTCTCGCGGTCGACCAGCATCGACAGGTAGAACTCGGCCGCGATCTGCGCGCCTTCCTCGATGTAGAGCCGGTTGACCTGCTTGCCGGCGTCTCCGGTCTGGATCGTCACCAGCGTCTGCCCGAGCATCTCGCCGGCGAACTGCTTCACCTCGTCGATCGACTTGGTGACGCGCACCCCGCCCTTGGCGCCGGCCGAAGCCCCCTTGAAGGTGCCCTTGCCGCGGCCGCCCGCGTGGATCTGGCTCTTCACCACCCAGACCGGGCCGCCGAGCTCCTTGGCGGCGGCCTCGGCCTCCTCGGGCTTGAAGATCGCGACGCCCTTGGAGACGGGCAGCCCGAACTCCTTCAGCACCGCCTTGGCTTGGTATTCGTGGATGTTCATCGAAGGACCCTCTCCGTCATTCCGGGGCGCCGGAGGCGAGCCCGGAATCCAGAGCCGCTGTCGCGGCAAACTGGAGCACCACCTGTGGTTCTGGATCCCGGGCTCCGCTTCGCGGCCCCGGGACGACAAACGTCGTGGCTCAGGCGAGCGCGGGATTCACCGTCTTGCAGGCCTCGATCAGCGTGTTCACCGCGCCGACGGACTTGTCGAACATCGCCTTCTCGGCCGCGTCGAAGGTCACCTCCAGCACGCGCTCGACGCCGTTCTCGCCGATCACGACGGGGACGCCGACATACATGCCGGAGATGCCGTACTGGCCGTCGAGGTAGGCGGCGCAGGGCAGCACCCGCTTCTTGTCCTTGAGGTAGCTCTCCGCCATCGCGATGGCGGAGGCCGCCGGCGCATAGAAGGCCGAGCCGGTCTTGAGCAGGTTGACGATCTCGCCGCCGCCCTTGCGGGTGCGCTCGACCATGGCGTCGAGCTTCTCCTGGGTCGTCCAGCCGAGCTTGACCAGGTCGGTCAGCGGCACGCCGGCCACCGTCGAGTAGCGGGTCAGCGGCACCATGTCGTCGCCGTGGCCGCCGAGCACGAAGGCGGTCACGTCCTCGACCGAGACCTTGAACTCCTCGGCCAGGAAGTGGCGGAAGCGGGCGGAATCGAGCACGCCGGCCATGCCGACCACCTTGTTGGTCGGCAGGCCGGAGAACTTCTGCAGCGCCCACACCATCGCGTCGAGCGGGTTGGTGATGCAGATCACGAAGGCGTCCGGCGCGTTCTCCTTGATGCCGGTGCCGACGGCCTCCATGACCTTCAGGTTGATCCCGATCAGGTCGTCGCGGCTCATGCCGGGCTTGCGCGGCACGCCGGCGGTGACGATCACCACGTCGGCGCCCTTGATCGCCGAATAGTCGCTCGCGCCGGAATACTTGGCGTCGAAGCCGTCGACGGGCGCCGATTCGGCGATGTCGAGCGCCTTGCCCTGCGGCACGCCGTCGACGATGTCGAACAGCACGACGTCGCCGAGTTCCTTCAGACCGGCGAGGTGCGCCAGCGTTCCGCCGATCTGGCCGGCGCCGATGAGCGCGATCTTGCTGCGTGCCATGTCCGAGACGTCTCCAGCTATGCGTGAAAGGTGAGGCGCGGCCTGCGGGCGGCGCGACGTTCGAAATCCGACTCGAAGCGGCGCCAGAAGCGGCGGTTTTTCCTGCGCGGCTGTGTGGCCGAAAAGCACCGCTCCATCAACCCGATGGAGTCGGGCCTAGCAGGGTTCGGGCCAGGAGGGAGGCGCGGCGCAAAACGAAAAGCCCTCGAAAAGCCAAGCTTTCCGAGGGCGTTGCGAGCGGAACGATGCCGCCGGCGATGCGCTATGACAGATTCGAAAACCTGTCATTCCGCTCAGAGGATGCCGGCGCGCAGCACCCTTTGGATCGCGTGGATGACCGCACCGAAGCGGGCGTCGACGAGGTCGCGCGGCACCTCGGCGTCGTGCTGAATCGCCAGCGGATGGGTGAAGCGGTAGCTCGCGTCGAAGATGTAGGCGATGGCGCGTTCGCGGTCGCGGGCCGAGAAGGTGCCGGTGGCCATGCCCTCCTCGATCACCCGCTCGACCAGGCTGCGCAGGCGCACCCGATGGCGGCGTGCGATCGGCCGGGCGGCGACGGTGGCGTCGAGGTGGACCGCGAACAGGTTCGGCTCGTCCTGGAGCGCGTCGCGCTGCAGGGCGGCGAGCGCGGTGAGCAGGCGCTCGATCTTGTCGTCGGCCGGGTCCGGCGCGTCGGCGATGCCGGCCAGCCGGGTCTCGATGTCGCGAAGCCAGCGGCCGGCGACGGCGTCGAGCAGGGCGTCCTTCGAGGGGAAGTAGCGGTAGACGTTGGCGTGGGTCATGCCGGCTTCGGCCGCGACCGCGACGACGGTGACGCGCTTGGGCCCGAGCCGAGCCAGGTGTTCGGTGGCGATCCCGAGCAAGCGCACGTCGGCGGAGATGGGGGCCACCCGGGAACGGGCGGCCGCCGGGGTGCGGGCCGGGTTGTCCGGATCGGCCGGAGGTCGGTTCGCCGCGGGCGGCGCCTTGGCGGCCGGCTCGACGGCGGACTGCTCTTCGGAGCGCGGCGTTAAATCCGGCTGGAGGAAGGGAAGCGGAAGGCGTGAGGACGAAAGGTGGTAAGGCGAGACGGACCCCCATCTGACCGAAAGAAGCGGGAACACGCTTCCGTTGACGTCGAGACTCCCTTGAGGAGCCTATCGATCAAGACGGTTGAGCGCCTGTCGAACGTCGTATGTTCACTTCTCTTTGAGAACGCAACAAAATTTCCTTGAAAACCTGTGCGTCAGAAGCGGTTCTTCCAATCTCGCAGCGCAACAAAAACTGTTGCGGGGTCAATGTCTTCACCGAAGCCGACCGCCGACTTGAGTGCCGGCAGGTTGCAGCGCAGGAACGGGTTGGTCGCCCGCTCCTCTGCCATCGTGGAGGGAACCAGAAAGCCGCCGGTCGACTTGAGCTCTTCGGCTTCCCGCATACGTTGCAGCAGGTCGGCGTTGCCGGGCTCTGCTGCGGCTGCGAAGCGGGCATTGGACAGCACGTAGTCGTGCCCGCTGAACACGCGCGTCGCGTCGGGCAGCGGCAGGAACCGCTCCAGCGAGCGCCACAGGATCTCGGGCGGGCTTTCCATCACGCGGCCGCAGCCGAGGGTGAACAGGGTGTCGCCCGAGAACACGATTCCCGAATCGGCGAACCAGTAGGTGACGTGGTCGGCGCAGTGCCCCGGCGTCTCCCAGACCTCGGCCGAGAGGTCGCCGACCCGGACGGTGTCGCCCTCGGACACCGTGACGTCCACGTCGGGGATCGCCGCGCCGGCCTTCGCGGGCGCCGTCACGCGGGCGCCGGTGGCGCGCTTGACTTCGGGGATGCCCTCGATGTGGTCGCCGTGGCGATGGGTGACGAGGATGTCGGTGAGATGCCAGCCGGTCTCCTTCAGCATCGCCAGGACGGGGGCGGCCTCCGGCACGTCGATCGCCGCGCAGGCGCCGGTGGCGGGGTCGCGCATCAGCACGCCGACGTTGTCGCTGCGGCACAGGAAGGTGCGGATTTCGGGCACTGTCGCCATGAACGCGTCTCCGGGCTGGCGCCCCCACCGGGCGCCTTCCGCGGTGAACGGGTGCCGAAACCGGGGGGTTCCCCGCCGCGCGAGGCCGCAAGTCGCCCTTCGCGCCTTGCCGCGGCGATGGCACGGCCCCATTGAATCCGCATCGCCGGCCGCCGGCTCACACGAACGCCGCCCCGCCTCACGCCCATGCGCCTCGACGTCACCGACCTGCGGGCCTTCTACGCCACGCCGCTGGGCGCCACGACGCACCGGATCGTCGCCCGCACGCTCCACGGCTTCCTGGGCTCGGTCTCGGGCCTGCGCGTGCTCGGGCTCGGCTACGCGGTGCCCTATCTCGGGCCGGTGCACTGCATCGCCGAGCGGACGCTGGCCTTCATGCCGGCGACGCAAGGGGTGGTGAACTGGCCCGGCGCCGGCCGCTCCTGCTCGGCGCTGGCCGACCCGACCATGATGCCGCTGCCCGACGCGGCGATCGACCGGGTGATCCTGGTGCACGCGCTGGAGGCGGTGGAGAGCCCGACGGAACTCCTCAAGGAGGTCTGGCGCACCCTGACCCCGGGCGGCCGGATGATCCTGGTGGTGCCCAACCGCCGCGGGGTCTGGGCGCGGCGCGACGCGACGCCGTTCGGCCACGGCCAACCCTACAGCCGCTCGCAGCTCGGCCGGCTGATGCGCGACACGCTGTTCTCGCCGGAGGGCTGGGCCGAGACGCTGTACATGCCGCCCCTGCGCTCGCGGGTGATGCTGCGGACCGCCGGCGCCTGGGAGCGCGTCGGGACCGGCCTCTCGCTGCCCTTCGCCGGCCTCCACGTGGTGCATGCCACCAAGCAGCTCTACCGCCCGATCGCCGTGCAGCAGGTCCACCGCGCCCGCCGCCTCGCCCCCGCCCGGGTGCTCGTGCCCGCGCCCGCGCCGGGGTGAGGGGTTTTCCGCCGCGATGATGTCGCGCGGAGGCACGGGTTCGCCGTAGACAGGCGCCTCCCGGCGGGGGATGCGGAATGACGAACGGGACGCTCGCGTTCCGTCCATCGGGTTCAGGCATCGTGCCGGCTGCGGAAATCCGAGAGGCACATGCCATGAGCGGAAGGCACATGCCATGAGCGGAAGGCACATGCCATGAGCGACGAAGCATGAGCGTCGAAGCGGCCATCCAGCAGTTCCTGCTCGCGCTTTCGAGCCTGTTCTCGATCGTGAACCCGCTCGGCGGGGCGCTGATCTTCGCGCAGGTGACGGCGGGGCACAGCCACGACGACCGGGTCTGGCTCGCCGGCCGGATCGGCGGGTACGCGCTGCTGATCATGCTGGCGGCGCTCTGGGCCGGCGCGCCGATCCTCAACTTCTTCGGCGTGTCGCTCGGCGCGCTGCGGATCGCCGGCGGCCTCGTCGTCGGCGCCTCCGCCTGGGGACTCCTCAACCGGCCGGAGGCGCGCGAGGCCCGCAAGCAGGCCGAGGTCTCCTCGACAACGGGCCAAGGGGCGACCGCCCAGGCCGCGAACCAAGGGGCGGCCGCCCAGGCTGCGAGCCAAGAGGCGACGGCCCAGGCCGCGAACCAAGAGGCGACGGCGCAGCCTGCGAAGGCGGCGTCCGTCAAGACGGTCGAGCCGACGCCGGCGGACGGCCAGAAATCCGTCGACCCGCTGTCCGAGATCGCGTTCTTTCCGCTCACCCTGCCCTTCACCACGGGGCCGGGCACCATCGCGGTGGCGATCACCCTCGGCTCGAACCGCCCGGCGCTGATGGCCGACCGGCTCGGCTTCTACGTCGGCGTGTCGCTGGCCGCGCTCGGCGTCGCCGCGACGGTGGCGCTGATCTACGCCTCGGCCGACCGGGTGGTGAGCCTGCTCGGGCCGATTGGCGCGCGGGTGCTCGGCCGGCTGTTCGCGTTCCTGCTGCTCTGCGTCGGCACGCAGATCACCATCAACGGGGTGATCGACGTGTTCGGGCCGCTCCTCGCCGCGCGCTGAGACGCCCCCGTCAGCGTGCGACCTTGGTCCGCGCCAGACCTTCGATCCGGTCGAGCCAGCGTTCGAGGCGCGCCCGGTTGCCGCCGGCGTCGAGCACCCCGAATTGCGGGCAGGCGTAGAGGACGAGCGTGGAGCGGCCCTCGCCGGCCCCGACGATCGCGACGGCGACCGTATCCGGTAGCCGCAGCCATTCGGAGCGGACGACGTAGCGATCCTCCTCGGCCCAGCGGGCCTGGAAGGCCAGCTCGGTGCGCGGCTCCTCGGCCGCCACCTGGGCGACGATGGCGCGCAGGCGATCGCCCGGGACCGGCAGCACCGGCGGCACCCGGTCGGAGGCGGCGCGGCACTGCCCGGGCGGGCAGGCGAGCGCATCGCCCGGGCGGCGCGTCAGGGTCGCGAAATCGACCGCGCCGCGATCGGGCGCCCCGAACAGCAGCCACAGATCCTCGATGCCGCCGGGCTCGGGTCCCTGCGCCACCAGCACGCCGCCGACGAGCGCGAGCCCGCCCAAGGCCAGCGCACCGACCGCCCTCCCCCACCGCACCGTGATCCTCCGCGCCTTCGTCCCGAGCGCTTCGCTCTAAACGAAAACGGCCCCCTCGCGGGGGCCGTTCGCCACATCCGTCGCGTCGATCCAATCAGATGACGGGCGCCGAGAACAGTGCGCCGTACATCGCGGCGTGGCCGACGTAGTAGAGCGTGAGGAAGCCCGTGAGCGCCACCGTGTAATAGGCCGGAGCCAGCGCCACGTCGCGGCGGCGGACGGCGATGCGGGCGTCGTCGGCGGCGATGGCGACCAAGACCACGATGATCCCGGAATGGCCGATGGCGTCGACCTTGCCGAACTCGAACACCGCGGAGACGAAGATCGCGGCCAGGATGA
>NZ_VRUT01000320.1:0-1638 GCF_008039465.1 Methylobacterium sp. WL120
TTCATGCCAGCCTTCTCCGCTTGGCCGGCTGCGCTCGCCAGACCAGCTCCGCCGGCCAAGCTACCCGTGGCGGAGCGGCCCACCGTGCACTAACTTTACCCTTGGACCACCTCGTGGGGGCCGATCACCGGGTCCGCATCGTCCGGCGCTGCCGCCTCGTCAGCCTCAGTCTCGTCGGATGCAGTCTCGGCCGCTTCGATCGGCTCTGGTTCATCGCGATCGCGGCGGGGCACCAGCACGCCGACGACAGTGCCGACGAGCTTCTGGCGCAGGTGGTCGGCGTCGTAGGGGCCATCGCTCGTGTAGACCGTCCCCGCGCCGACACGGTTGACCGGATCGACCCACCATTGCGGTTCGCCCTGGCCGCCGATCTCGCGGAAGTGGGTCAGCACCACGTCGCGTGTGCCGCCGTGCCACTCGATCACGCACAGGGCGCCGTGCGTCAGCTCGCGCCGGGCCGGGTCGAAGACGACGGTCTCGCCCTTCCGAACGAGCGGGTAGGCGCCCGCATCCTTCACATACTGCTCGCCCATGCCCTCGGGGCACTCGCTCACCACCGGCAGCTTAGGCGGGCGGGGGGCATCCTTCGAGGGGAGATCGACCGCGCTGTAGACCCCGATCACACGGTGGATCTTCTCGACGCGACCGGCGCTCAGGTGCCCGACCCGCCCCGTGCTGGGCAACACGACCTCGATCAGCGGCACCACTTCGGAGCCTGGCGCGAACGGCTTTGCGAACTCGGGATTGAAATGGTGCGTCAGGTCGAACACGACCGGGTCGGGCTTGCCCATGAGGTAGAACACCGCGAGGCCGGCGCCGGTGGGCATCTCCGGCTCTACGACGAGGCTGGCACCAGGCGCCGCGTGCAACCCGAGGCCATCACCCTTGATCATGAGGGCGTAGGCGTCGTCGGAAGCATTATCCGGCGCGGGAATGGTGCCGAGCGAGGCAGGCACCTGCTCCGTAGTCGGTGTTGCCTTTTCCGGCTCTGGTGTTGGCGATGCGGCGGCCTTCCTCTTCGTGAACCGGCCAGCGGTGTCGCGGAGGTGGGCAGCGCGATCGCGCTGTTCGGCGTGGGTAGCGGTTGGCTGGGCCTGCGGGCGTGCGCTGCGGTTGTTCGTCATGTCGGCCTCCCCTCAGGCGATCGGCAGGAAGCCGTAGGCGAGCACGCCCCCGGCGATGATGATGAGGGCGGCCATCAGCTCGCCGGCCGCCGCGAGGGCGCGACCTAGGCGGGCAGGCGCCGGGACCGGGCGCAGATCAATCGTCGGCCCGAGCAGCCGGCCGGACGGCAGGGCCAGAGGAAGGCGCTGGATCGGCTCCACACCGAGGCAGCGTGACAGCTCGGCCTCGCGGACCTCGGCGATGGCCCAGGCGTCCGCGGCGCCCTGACAGCGGTGTGCGGCAGCGTTCGGCACTTCCTCGGACAGCCACCAGCGAAGGTGACGGATCAGGCAGAGCATCCCGGCGCGGGTCGCGCACGGGGTCGCGAGCAAGGCGTGCAGGCTGTCGTGCGTCTCGTCATCGGCGGCGTCGGCCGTGTCGCCATCGGGGGCGACCTGAAACACGCTCCACGCTTCGGAATGACGCTCGATGGCCGCGAGGATGGGGTCGGCGTGGAAGGGGATGCGCTCGGCG
>NZ_VRUT01000321.1:0-1633 GCF_008039465.1 Methylobacterium sp. WL120
GCGCCGACGACTGCCCACGCCCGTGACAACCTCAAGCCGGCGGACCGACCGCGGCAACTCGACCATATCCTCAAGCATAGACACAAAACGATCCGAACCAGGGACCGTCAGCCTCCACCATCGTCAGCTCATCAAAAAGGGCGGCTCCAGACCCCGCTTACCGTCGATCTCCTGGCAGAGCCGAATGACTTGGCTCTTCGACACGCCAGTGCCACCCGTGGCTTGGACGAGGTTATCGACCGATCCTTCGACAAGCTCAGGATGAGGAGGTCGAGATCCCCTGGATGTAGGCCTTCTGATCACACGCACTCCGCCAAGAGGCACTGAACTGCAGGGGCACGCTGAAGTACCTCGTGCTCGAAGCGCTGGCGGCCAAGGGCCACCACGTGGGCCTGTCAGCCGTACCCGAGGATGGGAGGCGCATCCGATGATCGAGGCTGCCGTATTCAGTTTGTCGAGTCCAGCGTTGGTCGCTGCGATCCGACCCGAACCTGCGATAATCCATTTTTCTGCAGATCGAAGACACTGAACGCGTCGAACGGGATAAGATTGTGGGATACCGGATTCAACCGAAACGCCCCAGGAAGCTGCAAAGCATGACGGCGTCATCACACGTGACAATCTTAATGCGTGACAACGCTGTCGCGTTCTCTACTGCCTCACGGGGAGCTATCCACCGGCACAGTGGTTCGAAAAGGAGGCAGGGGACGGGCGGAGAAGAACCGTTTCATCGACGAGATCGCATCTGTGACGAACCACCCCAACAACGTAATTTATATTATACTGACTTTGCTATATTTTCGAGTAACGCAAGTACCTGCCGCAAACGATTAGTAGCAAGACGGCCAATGTTTTCTGGCCCGAATTGAGTGTTAATAAATGTACGGCCCGCCGCGGCGCGCATCCGCCGTAATTCTGGATTACGGTAGATATTCCTCAATATATCAGCAGCATCCACGACGTTAGGCTCAGCCCATGACTGGTGGTCCGTAAAGACATACTCACCGTCTATGAGAGGTATTAGCTTAAAAGAAACAGGAAATCCTGTCTCTTCAGTCAAGAAATCTGTGTTACCTGAAAAGTTTGTTCCTACTACGGGTTTTCCAAGCGCCATTGCTTCCGCCATACCGAGACCAAAGCCTTCGGCTCGGTGGAGTGAAACATAGCAATCGGACTGTTTGATTAGAGAAAGAATTTCAGCCCGTGTTAAAGTAGAGTCAATCACGCGGATGCGTGAGTCTCGCGCCGCAGCCGCCGCGACTAAGGCTCGCGTCCGAGGGCTGTGTTCGGGTGCACCGGTTGATTTAATGATAAGACCAACGTCTTCAGTGCCCGGGAATGCTTTAGCAAAAGCTTCCAACACTCCAATAGGATTTTTGCGTGAAGGCCAAGAATTATAGTCAAAGCTGAAAAGAAAATAAAACCGCGACTTATCTAAACCGAAAAAGTTGCGATCTTGGTGCTCGTGAATTTCAACGTTGATGCATGGCGGTACGATCGTAATCGGGCCATCATAAATTTTGCGGAAGGCTTCTGCAACAAAACGAGTGGGCGCCCAAATTTCATGTATGCGATCGAGCAGACGTCCCCAATCACGAGGTGTTTCTGAAAGCTCCCAATAGGTTCTAAATAT
>NZ_VRUT01000322.1:0-1617 GCF_008039465.1 Methylobacterium sp. WL120
GGCACCACCGGCGCGCTGCCGAACCCGGCGCGCGCGCCGGCGAGCGTCGCGGCCACCGGCTCGGGCGACGCGACCAGCGACTACGAGGCGGCCGTCGGGCACATCCGCGAGAAGCGCTACGAGCAGGCGGAGATGTCCTTCCGCCAGTTCATCCAGTCGCACCCGCGCGACGGCCACGTGCCGGCGGCGACCTACTGGCTCGGCGAGAGCTACCTGCAGCGCAACCGCAACCGCGAGGCGGCCGAGCAGTTCCTGAAGGTCTCGACCGACTACGCCCGCTCGCCCCAGGCGCCGGAGGCGATGCTCAAGCTCGGCGTCTCGCTGAACGCCCTGGGCGCCCGCGAGCAGGCCTGCGCGACGCTGGCCGAGCTCGACCGCAAGTTCCCCGCCGCGGGCACGACCGTGCGCCAGAGCGTGGCGCGCGAGCAGAAGCGCGCACGCTGCGCGGCGTGAGCGGCCCGCGCGACGATCCCGGCCCCCGGATTCGTCGCGCCCTCGACACCGCCCTCGCACCTTGGCTGGCCAGCGACGCAATCCTGCTGCTCGCCGTCTCCGGCGGCCCCGACTCCACCGCCCTGATGCGTGCCGCCGCGGGCCGGCGCGACGGGCTCTTCGTCGCCACCGTCGATCACGGCCTGCGCCCCGAATCCGCTGAGGAGGCCCGCGCCGTCGCCGAGGCCGCAGCCGCGCTCGGGCTCCCGCACGCGATCCTGCGTTGGGACGGCACCCACCCCGGCACCGCCATCCAGGCGACGGCGCGCGCCGCCCGCTACCGCCTGCTCGCCGCGCACGCCGCCTCGGTCGGCGCCGGCTACCTGCTCACCGGCCACACCCGCGACGACCAGGCCGAGACGGTGCTCATGCGCCTGATCGCCGGAAGCGGCCCGGCGGGCCTTGCCGGCATGCGGCGGGAGCGCCCGCTGGCGCCGGGGCTCGTGCTGGCCCGCCCCTTCCTCGACATCCCCAAGGCCGATCTCGTCGCCTGGTGCGAAGCGGAGGGCGTCGGCTTCGTCTGCGACCCCTCGAACGCCGACGACCGCTACGGCCGGGTGCGCCTTCGCCGGTTGCTGCCGCTGCTGGCCGCCGAAGGGTTCACGAGCGAACGATTCGCAAAGGTGGCCGAGCGCGCCGCCCGCGACGACGCGGCGTTGGCCGCGATGGCAAACGCCGCCTTCCGGCAAGCCGTCTTCGCCGCGCCTTCCGTGGAAGGGCGGGGCGATGGCAGAGGGTGGTGGTCCGACCCACCCCCTCATCCTGAGGTGCCGGAGCGCAGCGGAGGCCTCGAAGGAGCCCTTCAGGGGCCGCTGCGACCCCTGGAGCCCTCCTTCGAGGCGGCTGACGCCGCACCTCAGGATGAGGTGGTGAGGCGTATCGAACCAGCTGCGATCACCTCCCCCACAGAGAGGGGAGGGGGTGCTGCGGTGATCGCACCGCTCCATCTCGACGGCCCCACCCTCGCCGACCTCCCCGAGGCCGTCGCGCTTCGCGTCGTCGACCTCGCCCTGGACCGGGCCGGCGGCGCGCTGCCGCGGCGGCTGGAGCGGTTGGAGCGGATGGTGCTCGGCGACCTGCTCCCGGCGCTGCGGGCGGGGCGCCCGGTGCGGCGCACCCTGCGCG
>NZ_VRUT01000323.1:0-1596 GCF_008039465.1 Methylobacterium sp. WL120
TGCCGGCCTCCTCGGCGGCCGCCGCCACCGTGGTGGACTGGCCCGCGGTCTCGGCGGCGGTCGCGGTCAGGGTCCGGGCGGTGGCCTGCAGTTCGGTCGCCGAGGACGACACCATCCCGACGATGCCGCCCACCGCCGCCTCGAAGTCGTCGGCCATCTGCCGCATCCCGGCCTTGCGCTGCGCCTCCGCCGCCAGCCGCGCGTCCGCCGTCTCCGCCTCCAGCTTGCGTGTGCGGATCAGGTTCTCCTTGAACACCTGGACCGCCGACGCCATCGCGCCGATTTCGTCGCGGCGGGCGCCGTACGGCACCGCGATCTCGGCCTCGCCGGCGGCCAGCCCCGACATCACGCCGGTCATCGCCTGGATCGGTCGCGAGACGCGCAGGAGGCTGAACGCCGCGGCGGCGCAGGCCGCGACGAGCGCCAGGACGATGGCGCAGTAGGTCGTCGCCGTCGCGGCATCGATCTGAGCCATGGCGTCCGCCGCATCCCTGCGGGCGCCGACCTCGTTGTAGGCGACGACGCGGTTCAGCGCGTCGCGGGCGTTGTCGTACAAGTTCGCGTTGTCGGGGCTGCCGATCAGCGCCGCCGCCTCCGACATCAGTCCCGCCTCGGCCAACTGCATGGATTCCACGGTGGCCGCATCGTACTTGTTCCAGGACGCGACGAACGCGTTGTAGATCGAGCGCTCGTCCTCGCCGGAGATCAAGGTCTCGTAGGACTTGCGCGTCGCCTCGAACTCGGACGCCGACGTCGCGAGCAGCTTGCTGTCCTCGGAGAAGGCGGTCGCCGACTTCGTGGGCGTCAGGAGGCGCAGATGCTTGATGCGGATGTCGGCTTCGGCGGCCTTGACGTTGTTCGCCGCGACGACGGAGGGCAGCCAGTTGCTGGAGATCGCGTCGACGGACGTGCCGATGCTCGACAGCTTCGCAAGCGAGACGACGCCCTGTCCGGCGCTGATGAGTGCAAGGAAGCCGAAGGCGGCGCCGAGCGAGGCTTTGAGGGAGACGTGCAAGCGCATTGTCCGAACCTGCGCGGGACGACCGGGGCGGCGCGCCGCGCGCACAACCGCTGGATGAGAAAGCGGTTCAACGCGTTAAAAAACCCGTGCCGACCGTCGGTTTCAGAGACCATCACCCTGCATCCAAAAGGTGCACCGTGCTTAATGCATCGACATCGATCGATATGTTTCCGATGATAGCTGAGCCCATGAACGGATGTGCCGGAAACGACGCGCGTCCTGATGGAGCGTTGCTTGAAACGGCCCCTGACGCGCGCACGCGGTGGGACGCGTCAGGGGCCGTCTGCATGGTCGCCCGGGTGCAAAGACCAGCTTCTCTTTGACGGCGCACCCCGCATCGTGGCCGGTCGACCGACCCGGCGCGTCGCGCTAGGCTCGGGTGATGACGGAGGCGCTGCATCCGCGCCCCGCGGCCGGGGCCTACGCGACCCATGCGGCGGTCGCGCGTCAGCGCGCCGTACTTGGCGGAGTTGGTGGCGAGCTCGTGGAAGATCATCGCGTAGTCGTTGACCTTGTCGCGCGGCGCCACGACCGCGTCCGCCACGTCCACGGTGATGTCGGCGCCGCGCAGGTAC
>NZ_VRUT01000324.1:0-1578 GCF_008039465.1 Methylobacterium sp. WL120
GCCGTGGTCGCGCCGAGCCGGACCACGCGCTTCACCGGCTTCGCCGGCGCGACCACGGCGACCGGGCCGGGGATGGCAACCGGCATCGCCGGCACGGGCTTCGGTGCAGGCGCCAGCTTCCTGGCGATGCCCTTAGCCGGCGAATTCTTCGCCGTGGCCTTCGCGGCGGGCGTGGCGTCCACGGCGGCTAGCTTGGGCTTGCGCAGCGTCACGCGGGCACGCAGCGGGGTGATCAGCTTGGCGATCTCCCCCCACAGATGCGCATCCTCGCGGGACAGCGCCCGCGGCCGGCGCGGCGGTTTCATGCCGGAACTCTGCGAAGGAGTCGGGACATGCAGCCGCCGAGGAGCCTGCGCGATCCTGTCTCGCGAGGTCCCGTCGTCCAGGTCACCGTGATCGGAGCCGAAGGGGTCGATCCTGATCCAACCCCCTCGCCGTCATCCCGGGGCTGCGCAGCAGAGCCCGGGATCCAGAGCCGCCGACGTGCCAGGCTGGACAACGACCTGGGGTTCTGGATTCCGGGCTCGCCTTCGGCGCCCCGGAATGACGGGGAGGGGCCGAAAACCGGATTTGCGCGGTCGGTCAGCGGGAGCGGGCCGAGGCGCGCATCGCTGGGTGCCTGCGAACCATCGATAAGCCTTCTCATGGCGCGGCCGGCTTCGGCAGCAGCACGACGAAGCCAGGCTTGGTGTGGAGGTCGCCTGCCGCGACGCCGGCGGCCGCGCCGGTGCCGACGTAGAGGTCGCCGCGGGCCGGGCCGAGGATGGCCGAGCCGGTGTCGGCCGCGATCACGAGGTGCCCGCTGCCTGGCTGTCCCGGCAGCTTGCCGTCCAGCCAGAACGGCAGCCCGTAGCGCCACAGGCCGCTGTCGACCGCCATGCTGCGGCCGGGGCTCAAGGGTGCGCCGGCCGCACCCGGCGGGCCCAGGGCCTCGTCGACGACGGGCTCGATGCGGAAGAAGATGTAGGAGGCGTTCATCCGCATCAGGCGGCGGGCGTGGTCCGGGTGCGCGCGCAGCCACGCGGTCCAGCGGGCGAGGCTGAGGTCGTTCAGCGCCAGGTGCCCCTCCCCCACCAGCAGCTTGCCGATGGAGGTGTAGGGCCGGCCGTTCTTGCCGTCGTAGAGCACGCGGATCGCCGAGCCGTCGGGCAGGCGGACGCGGCCCGAACCCTGCACCTGCAGCACGAACAGGTCGACGGCGTCGCGCAGCCACAGCAGCGGATGGGTGCGGGCGGCGATCGCCCCATCCTCGATCGCGGCGCGGTCGGGATAGGGCTCGAACCCGGCCTCTCCCTGCCGCCCGGCGCGAAGAGTCGGATCGAGGCCGGGACGGGTCTCGCCGGGGCCGAGGGTCACGAGGTCGTCGGGACGGGCGAGCACGGCGGCCGTGTAGCCGGGGCCGGGGGTCAGCGATCCGTCGAGCTGCGGCTCGAAGTAGCCGGTGAGGAACCCGGCCCTGCGCTCGGGCTCGGTGCCGTCTGCCGGGCGCACGACCCGGTAGGCGGAGAACCGCTCGCGGAAGAAGCCCTTCGCCTGATCCGGTGCGAGGGCGGCGGCGGCCGTGCAGGCGGCGGCGAG
>NZ_VRUT01000325.1:0-1562 GCF_008039465.1 Methylobacterium sp. WL120
CGCGACCGGTCCGAGCCGCGCCTCGGCGAGCGCCGCCGTGCGCGCGCCGACGGCGAAGACCGGGATTCCGCGCAACGCCCCGGCGTCGGTGGTCGCGAGCACCGCGTCGAGGGCGTTCGCGCTGGTGAAGATCAGGCCGTCGAAGGGTCCGTGGGGCAGGGCCGCGCCGGTGGGGCGCACCGCCAGCACCGGCGCCACCAGCGGCCGGTGGCCGAGCGCGGCCAGGCGTTCGCCGGTACGCGCGGCGCCGGGCTCCGGCCGCGCCACCCAGATCCGCACCTCAACCCTCCAGGTCGAGGCGGATGCCGTGATGCGCCGTGGCGCCCGGCGCCAGCAGGCGCTGCGCGTCCCGCTCGGCGAGTTCGCCCGAGAAGCCGGCCCAGTCGGCATGCCCGGTCCAGGCTTCGAGCGACAGGAACGGCGCCGTCGGCTTCGTCCACACCGCCAGGTGCGGAAAGTCCTCCACCGCCATCCGGATCGCCCGGCCGCCCGGCCCGGTGAAGCGCATCGTGCGGCTCAGCGCATCGCGGAACACCAGCGCCTCGGTGAACAGGGCCGGATCGAGCGGCAGTGTCGTGCCGTCGAGGTGGATCGGGCGCTCCTCGCGCAGCAACAGGCCGCCGGGGCCGACCTCGGGGACGCCGGCGCGCTCCGCCTGCTCGAATTCCACCGCGTAGCCGCCGTCGGCCGCCCGCGTGCCGCCCGCGAACGGCCAGGGGAAGGCCGGGTGGAAGCCGAGCCCGTAGGGCAGGGCCGTATCGCCCGGATTGTGCACGACGACCGCGAAGTCGAGCCCGGCCGGGCGCACCCGGGCGGTGACGTCGAGGCGGAACCGGAAGGGATAGTGCGCCAGCGTCTCGGACGTCTCGGTCAGGCGCAGGGTGACGGCGTCGTCGGCCCGCTCCACCACCGCGAAGGGCAGGTCGCGGGCGAAGCCGTGCTGCGCCATCGGGTAGGTCCGGCCCTCGACCCGCACCACCCCGCCGACCGAGGCGCCGACCACCGGGAAGAGCCAGGGCGCGTGCCGGTTCCAGTGCTCGGGATCGCCGTTCCAGAGATATTCGGTGCCGCCCACCCGCCACGACACCGGCTCGGCGCCGGCGAGCGCCAGTGCCGCTTCGGTGCCGTCGGCGGCTTTCAGGTGGATCGTGTCGGACATGGACGTGATCTCCGAGGTCGTGGCTATGTCACCTTGGCGGAAATGGCCTTCCAGCACGCGGATCACGCCGCCGCCCCGAGGTGCTGGGTCACCGCATGGAGCGGGCCGGAGGCGACGAGGCGGCCGTCCTCCAACACGTGGACCGTGTCGGCGGCCTCCAGGCTGGTGAGGCGGTGGGCGATCATGATCAGCGTGCGCTGGCCGGCCAGCGCGTCCAGCGCGGCCATCACCGCGCCCTCGGTCTCGCCGTCCAGCGCCGAGGTCGCCTCGTCGAACACGATCACGTCGGGGTCGTGGTAGAGCGCCCGGGCGATGCCGATGCGCTGGCGCTGCCCGCCGGAGAGGCGCGCGCCGCGCTCGCCGACGCGGGCGTCGTAGCCCTCGGGCAGGGCCGCGACGAAGT
>NZ_VRUT01000326.1:0-1550 GCF_008039465.1 Methylobacterium sp. WL120
GCGACGGAGCTGCCCGGGGCGGCGACCCGCGCGTCGACCGCGTGCGCGAGGGCGACGGCGAGGAGCAGGTAGGCGGTGAGCCGGTGGTTCAGCTGGACCAGGGTCACGTTGTCGACGAAGTTCTCGATCCAGGGCCGCACCGAGAACAGGGTCTCCGCCGGCGGGATCAGCGCGCCGTCCATGGTCGGCCAGGTGTTGTGGACGAGGCCGGCATGGGAGCCGGCCACCAGCCCGCCGAGGAAGATCTGCGCGAGCACCAGAGCCGGCAGGGCGAGCGCGACCGCGCGCAGCCGCGGCGCGGCAGGGGCGACGCCCGCGCTGCGCTCGCCGGCAGCGAGCCACACGAGGCCCGCCAGGATCAGGCTCGCCATGGTGAGGTGGAGGGCGAGCTTGATCGGCGCCACCGCGGTCATGCCGGGCTGCAGCCCCGAGGCCACCATGATCCAGCCGATCGCCCCTTGCGCGGACCCGAGGATTCCGAGCGTCAGCAGGCCGAGCCCGAGGCGCCGGCTCAGCATGCCGCGCCACCAGAACGCGATCAGCGGCAGGAAGAACACCAGGCCGACGATCCGCCCGAGCAGGCGGTGGCCCCATTCCCAGAAGTACAGGACCTTGAAGTCGGACAGGCCCAGGCCCTGGTTGAGGATGCGGTATTGGGGCGTGTCGCGGTACTTCTCGAACTCGGTCGCCCAGTCGGCGGCCGAAAGCGGCGGCACCACGCCGGTGACGGGGCGCCATTCGGTGATCGACAGGCCGGACCCGGTCAGGCGCGTCGCGCCGCCGACCGCCACCATCGCGACCACGAGGGCGGCGAGGAGGTAGAGCCAGGTGCGGACGGCGCCTTCGCGGCGCGGGGATTCGGCAGGCCTCATCGGGGCGTCGTCGCTCGGATCGGTGAGAGGGAGCCACCGGGTTAGGCAAAGCCGGCGCCCGCGGCAACGTCCGGCGTTGCCGCACGCCACCCGAATCGTAGGGAAGCCAAGGGGATGGCGCCGATCCGACGCGTTGCCATCGTCGCGCCTCGGCGCTACCCCCGGGGCTCGCACGAGGGAATTGCATGCGCCGCCGCACCCGCACCCTGATCGGGACGATCGGGATCCTGGGCTTCGTCATCGTCTACGCGCCGCTGGCGATGGCTCTCGCCGACAGCCGCATCGCCGAGGCCCCGCCCCTGCTCCAGACCGTGCTCTACAGCATCCTGGGCATCGCCTGGATCTTCCCGCTGATGCCGCTGATCAAGTGGATGGAACGGCCCGACCGCTGAGGCCGCCCGCGTTTTCGCCGCACTCGGGGGCGAGAAGCGGCCGACCCGCGCCGCTCGCCTCGCAGATGTCGTTCATGCCCCTCCCGAAATCGTCCCCCGCCCTCGCCGGGTTGCTCCTCCTGTGGCTCGGCGCCGCCGCCCAGGCCCAGGGGACGCCGCGCTCGGTCGGGGAATGCGAGCGCCTGAAGAACGACCTCGCCTACAACCAGTGCCTCGCCATGTTCGGCCCCGCGGCCAAGAACGTCGCCGGCGGCTACGCGGCGGGCGAGACCCCGCCCGCCCCCGC
>NZ_VRUT01000327.1:0-1476 GCF_008039465.1 Methylobacterium sp. WL120
TACTACTGTGTCATAAATCTTTGTTGGCAGCAGGGACATCGTTGCAGGGTTCGCGCGAGTGTTTGTGCCAGCTTCAGGCGCAAGGTCGCGATGGAGTCAGGCACGTGTCGCTCGGGCCGGATCGGGGGCGCCGCGGGGTCTGTAACTGGCGGGTAGGGCAAGCGCTTGCCGTTCGGTGATCTCTGGTTCCGAGGGGGGAAAGCGGCCCCGCTCGGAGACCAGGAACCCATAGGCCGCGATGCATAGGCTGGCGTGATGATGGAAGCCGCGCCAGCTTCGCCCCTCGTAGTGGCCGAGCCCGATTTCCTGTTTGAGCTCCTGGTAGTCCCGCTCGATACGCCAGCGCAGCTTCGTCCGGCTGACCAACTCGGCCAGGGGCGTCTCCGGCGGCAGGGTCGAGAGCCAGTATTTGGTTGGCGCATCCTCGCCCTCCGGCCACTCGATCAGAACCCACTCCTCGGGACGCGGCTCGTGTCGCAGTTCATCCCGATGCCCCGGGCGCGCCCGCACGGCCGCAAAGCGCGAGGTCAGCACACCGTTCGTGCCAGCGCGCCATGTGACGCGCTGCCAGGCGGTCTCCGGCAGAGACCGGGCCAGCGTCTCTGCCGAGAGTGGCTTGTGCTCAGGGCTCCGTCGCACCCGGGTGGGTGGGCGCCCGCGTCCGCTCCAGGGTTTGGGCGGCAGCGGTGCGGTTCCAGGAGGCCACAGGCTCGTCGAGGACTGAACGCCCAGACTGTAGCACAAGCCCAAAGCCGTCAGCGCCGTGCGGAAGGCCGTGTCGATCCCGTATCCGGCATCTGCCAGGACGAGCCCGGGCGCCACCCCATCAGCCAAGGCCGCCCGGATCTGATCCAGAGCGATCTCTGGCTTGGTCCGGAAGCCGATATCCTCGGGCACGCCGGCCTTGCTGCGCCGCTCGGCATCCTGGGTCCAGGCTTCCGGCAGGTAAAGGCGATAGGCCACCGGCAGACTGGCCTGGGTGTTGGCCACCGAGAGCGTCACCGCAACCTGACAGTTGTCCTGTTTGCCGATCTGACCACAGTATTGCCGTCCCACCCCCACCGAGTGGCGGCCCTTTTTGGGAAAGCCGGTGTCATCGACGATCCAGGCCTGGATCGAAGCCTGACGCTCGATCACAGGCAGGACCTCGCTGCGGACCCGGGCTAGCAAAGCGTCGTCCGACCATTCGCCCTTGGCTACGAAGTGATGCAGCGCCTGATGGGTAGCCTGGACACGCGCCGGCGCGATCCGGGCCGCCATCGGCTCGATGCTCTTGCGGGCGCCTGGCAGTAGGAGGCCGGTGCAGTAGGCCTTCAGCGGCGCGACCCGATCGGCATGGCCTAGGACGCCTGACAGAGCCTCCAGATAGCTTGCAAAACGAAGCTGATCAGCAGCCAACAGGGAGTTCATGCGATCCATGCCTCGCTCCATCACGAGATCGAATCACCATCCCTACTCCCAAATCTTGTGACACAG
>NZ_VRUT01000328.1:0-1450 GCF_008039465.1 Methylobacterium sp. WL120
AACCGCGGGCCTCGCCGCGACCGGACTCCACGGTCTGCTGCTCGGCCTGGCCCCGGCGCGCGACCTTGCTGTTGCCGGGGATCGAGGCGGACGAGCTCGACTCCTTGTTGCCGGCCAGGCCTTCGCCGCTGGAATTGGCCTGGAGCGTTTCGTCCTTCTCCTGGTTGGCGGTGTTGTTGTAGCGGGCGCCGTACTGCGCCGAGCCGTTGGCGATGCCGCCGCCCTTGCGGTCGATCGCCTCGGCGACGAGCTTGGCGAGCAGCGAGCGGTTGGCCTGCGCGTCGGCGTCGCGCGGGTTGAACTGCAGCGCCGCGTCGTAGGCCTCGATCGCGCCGGCATAGTCGCCCATCCGGGCGAGCGCGTTGCCGAGGTTGTACGAATTGCGCCGGCCGCCGTTGCGGAACAGCGCCGCGGCCTCGTCGTAGCGCCCGGCCTCGTAGAGCGCCGGCCCGCGCCAGGCCGGGTCGTCGAGGATCGCGAGCGCCACTGAGGGCAGTCCGACCCCCATCAGCAGGCGGCCGAGGCCGGTGCGCGGCTGCGAGACCAGCAGCAGCGCCAGGATGCCGGCGCCGGCCGCCGCGATCCCGACGATCCGCGCCCAGCGCCGCCAGCCGCGCGAGAGGGCGGCCGAAAGGGTGGGAGAGACAGGCAGGCGGCCGAGCGCGCGGGCTGCCATCACGCACTCCTCCGGAACAGGATCAACGCCGGCACCAGCGCCAGCAGCAGCAGCCAGCGGCCGAGGTCGGCGAAGGCGAGCACCGCGTAGCCGCCCGCGGCCAGGTGCTGGGCCGTGCCGGCGCCCACCGCGTCGAGCACGGGGGCCGGCGCCGACAGGTCGGCCGCGACCCCGCCGCCGGCCGAGACCAGCCGGTCGAGGGCCGCCCGGTCGGTCTTCGGCGCGCCGGGCGGCAATGTCTTGTGCGCCGGCACGAACAGCCCCTGGACGCGCCAGCCCTTGGCCCGCATCGCCTCCGTCTCGCGCAACGCCGCGTCGCCGATGCCGTCGCCGTCGGTGATCAGCACCACGTCGGCGGCCAGCGCCCCCGCCTCCTCCAGGGTACGCCGCGCCAGGGCCAGCCCACGCTCCGGGTGGCTGCCGCGGTCGGGCACCGTGTCGGCGTCCAGCGCGAACAGGGTGGTGCCGAAGCTGTCGCGGTCGGTGGTCGGCCCGGTCGCGACGTAGGCGTCGCCGGCATAGATCACCAGCGCCACCGCCCGGGTGCCGGCGGCCTCGGCCACGCCTTGCGCGGTCTGGCGCAGGTCCTTGAGCCCGCCGCCCTCGGCGACCGAGCGCGACAGGTCGGCGACGATCACCGTCGCGTCGAGGTTGCGGAAGGTCGTCGCGTCCTTGCGCTCGACGGCGGGTCCCGTGAGCGCCAGCGCGACGACCCCCGCGGCGGTGGCGGCCGCGAGGTTCGCCTGCCGCCGGCCGCCGAGCACGGCGCCGCGC
>NZ_VRUT01000329.1:0-1444 GCF_008039465.1 Methylobacterium sp. WL120
GCCGAGCGACGGCTGCGCCTGGGCGCCCGGGGCCGCAGCCGGGGCGGCAATCGCGAGGGTCTCGGGACCGATCACGCAAAGGGCGGCGAGGCAGGCCAGCGTCGTGAGCTTCATGTCGATCGGGTCTCACCACGGGGTCGAGTTAGGCTCGGGGGTCGAGTTAGGCTCGGTCGCGCGCAGCGAAGGGCCGGCGCTTCGCTCCCGTTCGAGGATATGAGCCTCGCGGGGCGGTTGCCAACCCTCGCGCCGCCGCAGAGCACGACGCGCGGGCCGCCTTCGCGATCACGAACGCTTGGCCGCACGCCTCCGGGGCGTCGCCGATTTGGCCTCACGCCTCCGGCGCGTCGCCGATTTGGCCTCACGCCTCCGGCGCGTCGCCGATTTGGCCTCACGCCTCCGGCGCGTCGACGATCGGGTCGTAGCGGGCGGCATCGAAGCCGAGCAGGTTCCAGCTCTGCGCCATGTGCGGCGGCAGAGGCGCGCTCACGTCGATCGGCTTGCCGGTGCGCGGATGCGGGATCACGATCCGGCGGGCGAGCAGGTGGAGCCGGTTCTGGATGCCACCGGGGAGCGCCCAGTTCTCGACCGAGAAATACTTCGGGTCGCCGACGATCGGGTGTCCGATATGGGCCGCGTGCGCGCGCAGCTGGTGGGTCCGCCCCGTCACCGGCTTGAACGACAGCCACGACACCTTCTGCGCCGCCTGGTCGACGGTGGCGTAGTAGGTCAGCGCGTGGGTTGCGCCCTCCTCGCCGTGCTGGGCGATTCGCATGCGGGCGTCGGCGTCGGTCGGCTCCTCCTTGACGAGGTAGGTCGAGACCCGGCCCTGCGGCGTGCGCGGCACGCCGGCGGTGAGCGCCCAGTAGATCTTCCGCGCCGCGCGCGAGCGGAAGCTCTTGGCGAGCGTCGCCGCCGCGACCCGGGTCTTGGCGACGATGAGGCAGCCGGCGGTGTCCTTGTCGAGGCGGTGGACGAGGCGCGGCTTCGAGCCGTCGGGGCCGGCCAGCGCCTCGAGCAGCCCGTCCACGTGCCGGACGGTGCCTGAGCCGCCCTGCACCGCGAGGCCGAAGGGCTTGTTCAGCACCATCATGTCCGCGTCCTCGTAGAGGACCAGCGAGCGGATGAATTCGGCGTCGTCCTGGTCGCGGACCGGGTTGCGCGGGCGGTCGGCCGGCTGGTCGAGCTTGAGCGGCGGCACCCGCACGGCCATGCCCGGCTCGAGCCGGTCGTTCGGCTTGGCACGCCGGCCGTCGACGCGCAGCTCGCCCTTGCGGACGATGCTCTGCACGCGGGCGAAGGGCAGCTGCGGGAAGCGGGCCGTGAGGAAGCGGTCGATCCGCATCCCGGCCTCGTCGGGTTCGACGGTGAGCGTCTGAACGCCGGAGGCGAGCGTCGCCGAGGCCGCCGCGCGCTGCTGGCGCCGGGTCGGGCCCTCGACGGGCGC
>NZ_VRUT01000032.1:0-34798 GCF_008039465.1 Methylobacterium sp. WL120
GCCCGCCAGCGACGCCATCGCGCCCGCGAGCCAGGTGGAGGGCACGAAGGCCGCGCCCGACCCGGTCGCCGCCGACGCGCTCAAGCTTGATCCCAAGACCGCGAGCGAGGCCGGCCCGTCGAAGCCGCTCGCCACCGGGCAGGCGCTTCCGCCCGGCGCTGCGTCCTACGCTTCCGCCGATCCCGACGCGCCGGTCGCCTTCCCGCTGCCGGACGCCACCGTGACGCCGGCCGCCCCCGTGCCGGAGGTGCCGGGCCTCGGCCCGATCGCGCGGGTCGGCGACACCGACGTCGCCCAGCTGCGCCAGGCGATCGACTTCTACCGCAAGGGCAAAGTCGCGGACGGCGACCGACTGCGCGACGGCTTCTCGGACCCCGCCGCCAAGGCACTACTCGAATGGGTCGCGATCCGCGCCGGCGCCGGCATCGGCTTCGAGCGCACCGTCGCCTTCACCCGCGCCAACCCGGATTGGCCAGCCGGCCCGCTGCTGCGGCGTCGCGCCGAGGAGGCCCTGCTCACCGAGCGCAAGAACCCGGCGACGGTGCGCGCCTTCTTCGGCGCCTCCCGGCCGGCGAGCGCGCCCGGCAAGTTCGCCCTGGCGCTCGCCTTCAAGGCGGACGGCCTCGACGGGGACGCCGCCGACCTCGTGCGCGACCTGTGGCGCTCCGAGACCTTCGGCCGTTCGCTCGAAGGCAAGGTCGCCGACGCCTTCCCCGGCGTGCTCACCCGCATCGACCACCGCTACCGCATGGAGCGCGCGCTGCTGAAGGAGGACTGGGAGGCGGCCGGCCGGGCCGCGACCTACGTGGGCGGCGCCTACGCCAGCCTGGTGCGGGCGCGACGGGCCGTCGAGGACAAGAGCTCGGGAGCGGCCTCGGCGCTAGCCGCGGTGCCGCCGTCCCTGCGCAACGACAGCTCGTACATCCTGTCCCGCGCCCAGTTCCTGCGCCGGGCCGACAAGCCGGCCGAGGCGGCCGCCGTGCTGGCGACCGCGCCGAGCAACCTCGACGTGCTCGTCGATGGCGACGAGTGGTGGGTCGAGCGCCGCATCGTCGCGCGCAAGCTGATCGATCTCGGCGACGCCAAGACCGCCTACGCGGTGGCGAGCGCCAACCCGGCCCGCACGGTGGAGAAGCGGATCGAGGCCGAGTTCCACGCCGGTTGGATCGCCCTGCGCTTCGGCGGCGACCCCGAGGCCGCCGCCCGCCACTTCGCGCTGGCCGCCGGCATCGCCGAGACGCCGATCTCGATTGCCCGCGCCGCTTACTGGCAGGGCCGGGCGGCGGACACCCTCGGGCAGGCCGAGTCGGCCAAGGGATTCTATGAGACCGCCGCGCTGCAGCCGATCGCCTATTACGGGCAACTCGCCCGGGCCAAGCTCGGCCAGACAAGTCTCGCGCTCCGCGCGCCGGCCGATCTCGACGGCCCTGCGCGCGCCGCCTTCGACGACCGGCTCTGCATCCGTGCCCTGCGCCTGCTGGCGGCGGCTTCGCTGAAGGAGATGGCGCTGCCGCTCTACATCGACACCGCGCAGCGCCTGACGGATGCCCGCGAGGTGCAGGCGCTCGGCGACCTCGCCGTCGAGATGAAGGACGCCCGCGCCCTCGTCGCCGTCGGCAAGCTCGCGGTCCAGCGCGGGCTGCCGCTGGACGCCCACGCCTACCCCACCATCGGCATCCCGACCTATGAGGCCTTCGGCTCGGTGCCACTGGTCGAGAAGGCGATGGTGTTCGCCATCGCGCGCCAGGAGAGCCAGTTCGACCCCCGCGCCCAGTCCGGCGTCGGCGCCCGCGGCCTGATGCAGATGATGCCGGCCACCGCCCAGCGAACCGCCCGCCGGGTCTCTGCGGCCTACGATCCTGAGCGGCTCGGCACCGACGCGATCTACAGCGCGCGCCTCGGCCAGGCTCATCTCGGCGAGCTGATGGAGGATTGGCGCGGCTCGTACATCCTCGCCTTCGCCTCGTACAATGCCGGCGGCGGCAACGTGAAGAAGTGGATCGACGCCTACGGCGACCCACGCAAGGGCGACGTGGACGCGATCGACTGGGTCGAGCGCATCCCGTTCACCGAGACCCGCAACTACGTCCAGCGGGTGATGGAGAATCTGCAGGTCTATCGCACCCGCCTCGACACCAAGAGCGCACTGCTGATCGACGGCGACCTGCACCGCGGGGCGCGCTGAGGAGGCGTCCGCAGCGCAGGCGCTTTCCCTTCCCCTCTGCGGGGGCATGGAAGGTTGCGAGTGATGTCAGAGCGCAACCCCTTGGCCTGCCGCCCAGGCCCCTCTATCGAGACCCGATGACCTGCCGGATCCCGCGCGGGCGCCGGGGGAGGGGAGCGTGGACGATCGAGACTTCTCGCCCACCGGCAGACCGAACGCCCTCGACTTCGAAGACGTCGCGATCGCGTTCCCCCTGAAGGGCGGCCGGCGCTACGTCGCGGTGGAGGGAATCGACCTCGCGGTCGCGCCCGGGGAGTTCGTCGCCGTCGTCGGCCCGACCGGGTCCGGCAAGTCGACCCTGCTTAACGCCGCGGCCGGCTTGCTGAAGCCCGCGTCCGGCCGCGTCGCGGCGTTCGGCGCGCCGCTGCGAGGCCTGAACGGCCGGGCCGGTTACCTTTTCCAGTCCGATGCGCTGATGCCGTGGAAGACCGCGCTCGACAACGTCGCCGTCGCCCTCGAGCCGAAGGGCGTCCCCCGTGCCGCGGCCCGCGCAGGGGCGGGCGAGTGGCTCGGGCGCGTCGGCCTCGCCACCTTCGCCGACCGCTATCCGCACACACTCTCGGGGGGCCAGCGCAAGCGCGTGGCCCTCGCTCAGGTGCTGATCCGCGACCCCGAGATCCTGCTGATGGACGAGCCGTTCGGGCCGCTCGACGCGCAGACCCGGCAGATCATGGGCAACCTGCTGCTCGACCTCTGGGCCGCCGACCGCAAGGCGGTGCTGTTCGTCACCCACGACCTGGAGGAGGCGATCGGCCTGGCGGACCGGGTCGTGGTGCTGTCGGCCGGGCCGGCGGCGCGGGTCGTCGGCGACTTCCCCGTCGCCCTGACTAGGCCGAGGGACATCGCCGAGATCCGCCTCGACCCGCAGTTCCACGCGCTCTACCAGCGGATCTGGTCTTGCCTGCGCGTCGAGGTCTCGCGCGCCTACGCGGACGGGCCGGCATGACGCCTCACCCTTCGGAGACCCGCCGGTGAACCGTTTCGGCCTGCTCGCGCTCCAGATCCTCGTCGGGGTAGCGGGCTTCGCGATTTGGCACGTGCTCACCGTCTACCCAGTGCTCGGCCAGCCGCGGCAGATCCAGTTCTTCTTCTCGACTCCCGGCGCGGTGTTGGCGCGGACCTGGACCGAGATCACGTCGCCCGAGATCTGGGGCCACATCGCGATCACTCTGCAGGAGACGGTGCTGGCCTTCGCGTTCGGGGCTGCGGGCGGCATCGCCTTCGGCTTCCTGTTCGCGCGCAACGCGTTGCTGGCCGCGGTGTTCGACCCCTACATCAAGGCGGCCAACGCCCTGCCGCGGGTGGTGCTGGCACCGATCTTCGCTCTGTGGTTCGGCCTCGGCATCTGGTCCAAGGTGGCCCTCGGGTTCACGTTGGTGTTTTTCATCGTGTTCTTCAACGTCTACCAGGGGGTGCGCGAGGTCAGCCCGGTGGTACGCGACAACGCCCGCATGCTCGGGATGAGCGAGCGCGGGCTGCTGCGTCACGTCTACTGGCCGTCGGCGCTCACCTGGATGTTCTCCTCGCTTCACACCGCGGTGGGCTTCGCGCTGGTCGGGGCGGTGGTCGGCGAATATCTCGGCGCGTCGGCCGGGCTCGGCTACAAGATCCACGAGGCCGAGAGCGTGTTCGACGTGACGGGCGTCTTCGCCGGGATGCTGATCCTCACCGTATTCGTCGTCCTGATCGACGCCCTCGTCACCCTGGCCGAGAACCGCCTCCTGGCCTGGCGCCCGCGCGGCCCGCAGGGACGGAACTGAAAGGACGTTTGCGATGCACCGCCGCTCATTCCTCGCCGGATCCGCCGCGGTGCTCGCCGCTTGCAGGGACGCGCAAGCCGACACCGTGAAGGTGCGGATCGGGGTCGGCGGCAAACCGCTACTCTACTACCTGCCGCTGACGGTCGCCGAGCGGAAGGGCTACTTCGCGGAGGAGGGCGTCGAGGCCGAGATCTCCGATTTCGGCGGTGGCGCCCGCTCGCTGCAGGCGCTGGTCGGCGGCTCGGTCGACGTCGTCACCGGGGCCTACGAGCACACGATCCGCATGCAGGCCAAGGGTCAGGACGTCCGCGCCGTGTGCGAACTCGGTCGCCTACCGGCGATCGTCATCGCCGTGCGCAAGGACCTCGCCGGCACGGTGAAGTCCGTCGCCGACTTCAAGGGCCGGAAGGTCGGCGCGACCGCGCCGGGCTCGTCCACGGCGCTCGCGGTGCAGTTCGCGATGATCAAGGCCGGGCTGAAGGCCACCGACGCGCCGCTCATCGGCATCGGCGGCGGGGCCGGCGCCGTCGCCGCGATCAAGCGCGGCGAGATCGACGCGATCGCCCACCTCGACCCGGTCATCGCCAAGCTAGAGGCCGACGGCGACATACAGGTCCTCGTCGACACCCGCACCGAGGCCGGGACCCGCGCCCTTTTCGGCGGACCGAACCCGGCGGCGGTGGTCTACACCAAGCAGGATTGGATCGAGCACCACCCGGCGGCGATGCAGCGGGTGGTCAACGCTTTCGCCAAGGCGCTCAAGTGGCTTGCCACAGCCTCGCCCGAGGCGATCGCCGACCTCGTTCCCGCCGCCTACCAGTTTGGCGACCGGGCGCTCTACGTCCAAGCGGTGGGCAAGTCGCTCGAAAGCTACTCGCGCACCGGCATCCCGACCCAGGAGGGCATGACCAGCGTCCTCGACCTGGTGCGGACGCTGGACGCGGAGATGCAGAGTGCGCAGATCGACCTTTCGACCACTTTCGACGACCGCTTCATCAAGCGCGCGATGGGCTGATTACGGCAGGGCCGCGGGCGCTCAGAATTCGCCGCCGAGACCGGCTCGCACCCCGTGGCCGCCGTCTCCGCCGTAGGCGTAGCCGACGTTGATCGCCAGCGGGACCGCAGTCGGCAGACGGTGAGAGAGCGCCGCGCCGCCGGCCCACTCGCCGCGGTAGGTCGCGCTGTTCAGCACCCAAGTGGTGCGGCCGGGGGTCGAGGGCATCGAGGCGGTCGGCATCGCCAGCGCGGTGGCGACGCCCTGGCGGGCCTCGCGACGCGTCTCGGTGCTATACTGCGACAGGGCGTTGGTGCGCGATTCGAGGGTGCCGACGCGGGCCTCGACTCCGCCGAGCCGCCCCTCCGCCGAGTCGAGGCGGGAGCCGAGGCCGGCGATCGTGCTCGGGCCGTAGCCCGAGGTGGCGAGGTTTCCTGCGGTGTCCGAGGTGACGAACCGCGTCTCGCCGGACTGCGCCGCGGCGCTCTGGGCCGACCCGATCCCGCCGAGCGTATAGGTATTGGAGCCGTTGCCGATCGCGACCTGGTTCGCGCGGGTGGTCCGGGCGCCGGGGCCGATGGCGATCGCGTTGGCTTGTGTCGCCGAGGCGCTGCGGCCGATGGCGATCGACCCGTCGCCGGCGGCGTTCGCCTGCGTCCCGAGCGCCGTCGCGCTGGCCCCCCCGGCGGAAGCACCATAGCCGGCCGCGAGCGCGTCCGCGCCGCCTGCGGCCGGAAGCGGGAACGAGCTGGTGTTGTTACCGCGGATCGGCAGCTTCTCGACGTTCGACAGCCGCAGCTCGAACAACGCGACGCGGGTGGGGTCGTAGGTCGCGCCGGCGCCGGCGCCGGCGCCGGTTCCGCCAGCGCCGGTAACAGTGCCACCGCCTGTGCCCGCTCCACCGGTGCATGGATTGCAGGCGGTTCCGCCCCCCGTGCCGCCGGTGCCTGTCCCGGTTCCGGTGCCGCCGCCGATGGTCACGCCGACGCCGGCGATGGAGCCCCCGCCGACCGTCGCCCCGACGCTCGCGACAGTTCCTCCGCCGACGGTCGCGCCCACGTCGACCAGGGTGCCGCCGCCGACCGTTGCGCCGACAGTAGCAACTGGTCCACCACCAACTGTGGCGCCGACGCTTGCGACGGTTCCCCCGCCGACCGTTGCGCCGACATCGGCGACCGAGCTACCGCCGACGGTGGCTCCGACATTGGCGACGCTGCCACCACCGACGGTCGCTCCGACGGTGGCGAGGGAACCACCACCGAGCGTTGCATCAACGGTCGCCAAGCTCCCGGTGGTTCCGTTCACCACGGAGGTCACCGTATCGAGCGTTCCGCGCAGGAGCTGGGCCTGGGCCAAGCCGGAGGTGCCCAGGAGAAGCACCCCACTCAGCATCGGAATCGCGATGACTTCGTGCGGGCGAAGGGCGCCGCGACCCTGCGCGAGCGTGGACGGACGCGCGGAGGCGCGGTTCTGGCGACGAGACATGGGAGCACTCCGACCGGGACCCATGCCGGGAGGCTGCATCGCGTCGTAAAACACAACGCAAGAGACCCATTGCATGGCTCATGCAATCTGAGCGCGAATGCTTAACGAGGGTTTGAAAATACAACCCGCGGTTGTTTTTTTCGTGTTGGCCGCAGGCGTGTGTCGGATGCAGCCGCGGGTGACCGACCCAAGCCTCCTCTTTAAAACGATCGGCCTGTCGAGGTCGCGTCCGGACCTGCGACCGGCGCGTTCAGCGCCGGCCGCCGCCACGCTTGTATTTCGGCTTCTGGCCGCCGAGTCCCTGGGTCGAGCGCGGCTTCGGCCGCTCGGTCCAGGCGACGGCGTTCGCCGGCAGCTCGCGGTCGGTGCCCGGCCCCATGTTGTCCAGGGTCGGCTTCGAAATGCGCGTGCCGGAGCCGCGCGGCGCCTTGCGGCCGTACTTGCCGGCGTCCCGCTCCACGTCGGCCTGCCGCGCCATCGGGTCGTCGGAGATCATCAGCTCCGTCGCCTGGAGGCGCTTCAGCTCGTCGCGCAGGCGTGCGGCCTCCTCGAAGTCGAGGTCGGCGGCGGCGGTGCGCATCCGCTTCTCCAGGTCGGCCATCACTGCCTTGAGGTTGTGGCCGACGGTGATCTCCGCCATCCCGGTGTCGACCTGGACGCGGTCGCGCTCGAACACGCTGCTGAGGATGTCGCTGATCCCGCGCTTCACGCTCTGGGGCGTGATGCCGTGCTCGAGATTGTAGGCGAGCTGCTTTTGCCGCCTGCGCTCGGTCTCGGCCATCGCCCGTTCCATCGAGCCGGTGATGTGGTCGGCGTAGAGGATGCAGCGCGCGTCGGCGTTGCGGGCGGCGCGGCCGATGGTCTGCACCAGCGAGGTCTCGGAGCGCAGGAAGCCTTCCTTGTCGGCGTCGAGGATGCAGACCAATGCGCATTCCGGGATGTCGAGGCCCTCACGCAGCAGGTTGATGCCGATCAGCACGTCGAAGGCACCCAGCCGCAGGTCACGGATGATCTCGATGCGCTCCAGCGTATCGATGTCGGAGTGCATGTAGCGCACGCGAACCGAGTTCTCGTGTAGGTACTCGGTCAGGTCCTCGGCCATGCGCTTGGTCAGCGTGGTGACCAGCGTGCGGTAGCCGGCGAGCGCAACCTCGCGCACCTCGCCGAGCAGGTCGTCGACCTGGCTCCGCGCCGGGCGGATTTCGATCACCGGGTCGACGAGGCCGGTAGGGCGGATCACCTGCTCGGCGAAGACGCCGCCGGTCTGCTCCATTTCCCACTTGCCGGGCGTGGCCGAGACGTTGACCGTCTGCGGCCGCATCGCGTCCCATTCCTCGAATCGCAGCGGACGGTTGTCGAGGCAGGAGGGCAGGCGGAAGCCGTATTCGGCGAGCGTCGCCTTGCGGCGGAAGTCACCCCGGTACATGCCGCCGATCTGCGGAACGGTGACGTGGCTCTCGTCGGCGAAGACCAGCGCGTCGTCGGGCAGGTACTCGAACAGGGTCGGCGGCGGCTCGCCGGGCTTGCGGCCGGTGAGGTAGCGCGAATAGTTCTCGATGCCGTTGCAGGCGCCCGTCGCCTCGATCATCTCGATGTCGAATGTGCAGCGCTGCTCGATGCGCTGGGCCTCGATCAGACGGCCCATCTTGGTTAGCTCCTCGACGCGGCCGTTGAGCTCGTTCTTGATCCCCTTGATCGCCTGCTGCAGCGTCGGGCGCGGCGTGACGTAGTGCGAGTTGGCGTAGACCTTCACGAACTTCAGCTCGTTGATCTTCTTGCCTGTGAGCGGGTCGAACTCGACGATCCCCTCGATCTCGTCGCCGAACAGGCCGATGCGCCAGCCGCGGTCCTCCAAGTGAGCCGGCCACAGCTCGATCACGTCGCCGCGCACCCTGAAGGTGCCGCGGGCGAAGTCGGACTGGATGCGCTTGTACTGCAGCGCTACGAGGTCGGCGACGAGCTGGCGCTGCTCGATCTTCTCGCCCAACGTCACCGTGAACGACATCGCCGTGTAGGTCTCGACCGAGCCGATGCCGTAGATGCACGAGACCGACGCGACGATGATGACGTCGTCGCGCTCGAGCAGCGCTCGGGTCGCCGAGTGCCGCATCCGGTCGATCTGCTCGTTGATCGACGATTCCTTCTCGATGAAGGTGTCCGAGCGCGGCACGTAGGCCTCGGGCTGGTAGTAATCGTAGTAGGAGACGAAATATTCCACTGCGTTGTCGGGGAAGAAGCTCTTGAATTCGCCGTAAAGCTGCGCCGCCAGCGTTTTGTTCGGCGCGAGGATCAGGGCCGGTCGCTGGGTCTCCTCAATGATCTTCGCCATCGTGAAGGTCTTGCCCGAGCCGGTGACGCCGAGCAGCACTTGGTCGCGCTCGTTGGCGTTCACGCCCTTCACCAGCTCGGCGATGGCGGTGGGCTGGTCGCCCGCCGGCGTGAACTCGGATTCGAGGCGGAACGGCTTGCCGCCCTCGGACTTCGCCGGCCGGTCTGGCCGGTGCGGAACCCAAGTCTCCCCGTTCTTGAACAGTGGGTTGCCCTCTTCGAGCAACCGCTGCAGGGCATCCACCGTCGCCGAGACGCCGTCGGAGGCCAGCGAGGATTGGTCCGGTGCGCCTTCCGGCGCCGGCCCGTCTTCGGGCGGGGTCAGGCCGAGCGCCTGCGCGAGAGCCGGATCGATCTCGGCACCGGGTGCGGTGGTGAAGCCACGCTGTGGCGCTTCGCCGAAGCCGGTGGGTTCTCTCGCTTCAGTCTTCGGAGCCGGCTTCGCCTTGGCTGGCTTGCGCTGGCCCGGCCGCGGAAGCTCCGCCTGCCGCTCGGACTGGATCTGGGGCTTGCGGGCGAGGGCGGGACTCAGCAGCTGCGCCAGGAACGGGTCGAGCGGCTGAACGTCCGGCCGGTCGGCCTTTCCGGTCGCTGAGACGTGCCGGGGCTTCTTCGGTATTGCCATGGGAGAAATATGGCGCGGCCAGTGCCATGACGGAAGGGGCACCACCTTCGCGTGAGGTGTTCATCCAAGGGCCGATCGGCGCATGGAGTGATCGCTGCCAAGAGACGATGGGCGATCCCGCCGCAATGCCGCCGGCTTGCGCGATCACACGCGGCGTGCGGGCCGTGGGTGGGTCGGAACGCGGGAATCGTGTGGGATGATGAACTTCGTTCTGGGAGCTGTGGCCGGGGCGTTGATCGTCGGCATCGCCGCGATCGCCGGCGCACGCAACCCGGACATCCAGCAGCGGCTTGGCCTGTTCCCCGCCATGCCGATGACCCTGATGGCGGCTCCGCCTCGGGCTGAGCCGGCTTGCCCGCCGCCCGTTGCGGCCGCGCCGACCGTCGGCACGCAGGAGATGCTCTTCAATCGGCGCCGGTTCTGGTCCGTCGCGCCCTGAGCGTCGCTGTCCAGCTCAGACGCTGCTCAGCAGGAACATGAGCATGGTCGTCGCGGCGGTGGTGCTAAGGAACCCGCAGAGCGCGGCGGCGAAGGAGGGACCGGTCGGGGCGGCAACGGTCTGGGTCTCGGTGGTCATGGCGGCTGGCCCTGTCGGCGACGTGCAGCGTCGCGCTCGATGTGACGATGGTAGGAACGAAGAGGCTTTGCGGTGCGGGCGCGCACCCGGTCAGTTGCAGCGGTTTACGCGCTTGGCGATGCGAAGGTTTCGCAACTCGGTGCGAAGATCGATGGCGACGACGCCGGCGCCGCAATCCTCGAAGCCGTCGCGGGCGTCGTTGTAGCGGTCGCCGATCTCGTCGAGCGTGTCGCAGACGCGGTCGTGGTTTCCGAGCCGGGCTTCCTGCCTCGCCTGGTAGCGAAGGGCCGAAGCCTCGTCGATCTTGGCGCGAGCCTCGAGACACGACGGCGCCGCGAACGCCGGGGCGAGGGAGAGGACCAGGCCGAACACGGCCAGCATCGGTGTGTCAGATCGGGTCATGGGCCACCGTGAAGACAATCACGTAAGCAGTACGCTGGAAGAGGCGAAGTATTCGACCGGTGTCTTTCAACCGCCGGTATGAGCGCACAACGGCGGAGCTAGACCGATGGTTCCGCTTTCGCTGCGCTGCGGCTGCGGCGCGAAATCAGGATCGCGGCAAGGTCCACCGGCACGAAACCCTGGGCGTCAACGCCGACGTCGTACTGCCTGGGCGCAGTGCGCAGCTGCCCGTGGGAATGGCCGTGCAGGTTGAGCACGCCGCGGCCGATGCCGTTCCAGGTCCGGAAGGCGTAATGGCACAGCACCAAGCCGCGACCCTCCACCGCGATCTCCGCGTAATGCGCGATCGAGGCCCAGCCCGGCGCGTCGAGGGTGTCGGGGCCGTCGTTGTTGCCGACGATCAGGTGCTTCACGCCGTGAAGGCCGGCGAGGATCGCGTGGACCCGCTCCTGTGGCGGTCCGAGGGCGAAGTCGCCGAGATGCCAGACGGTATCGTCGGCGCCGACGACCCGGTTCCAATTCGCGATCAACGCGGCGTCGTGCGTCGCGAGGTCGGCGAAGGGCCGGCGATCGAGCCGCAGGATGCGCGGATCGCCGAAATGGGTGTCGCTCGTGAAATAGACCGCCACCGCCGACCTCCCTGCGCTGCACCGCGTCGTGTCCGATCCGGCCGGCATCGCGCAAGGGCCTTTTCGCCCGCGCCCTCTGCGGCCCGGCCGGCTTTTCGGCGAAGCGCGGGAACGGGGCTTGCGTGCCTTGGAGCGGAAAGCTAAGACCCGCGGACCCTTCGGGGTGTCGGCGCCCGAACGGCCCGACGGAGCGGACGTGACGGAGTATAGCGCAGCCCGGTAGCGCACCTGTCTGGGGGACAGGGGGTCGCAGGTTCAAGTCCTGCTACTCCGACCAATAAAACGGGACGTCGGCCGAAAGGTGGATGTCGCCGCTCCGAGAAAAGGCCGGCGCCACCAAGCGCCGGCCTTTTTTTTGTTCGCTTGCCGGATGTTTGAACCGCCGCTCCCGTTCACGACTGCGTCTTCGAAGCTTCCGCTTCGCGAAAGCCCCGAGGGGCGAGGTCCCAGGTGGAGCGATACAGCTCAGCTCTTCTTGCGGAACGCGTCGAGGCTGACGACCTCGGCGCTCGCCTCGCCACCGTCGCCGTCCTTCTTCGCGGCCTTGGCGGCGACACGCGGCTCCTTCTCGTCCGCCTTGCTGGCGTTCTGCGCCGCGGGGAGGGCGGGGATGACCTTCGGGACGTTGCTGCCGATCGCGGCGATCCCGGTCCCGGCTTTCGGCTTCATCTCAGTGGGCTCGGAGGCCGCGCTGCGCGGGCCGGCCTTCGCGGCGCTCGGCCCCGCGTCCTCGCCGGCGACTTCGGCGGTTTCGTTCAGGTCGAACTTGAGGCCGAACTGGACCGACGGGTCGAAGAACCCCGACAGGGCGTCGAACGGCACCAGAAGACGCTCGGGCACGCCCGAGAACGACAGCCCGACCTCGAAGCTGTGCTCGGTGACGCCGAGGTCCCAGAACTGGTGCTGGAGGACGATCGTCATGTCCTGCGGATACTTCTCACGCAGCGCCTGCGACATCCGCACGCCCGGGGCCTCGGTGCGGAAGGAGACGTAGAAGTGGTGCTCGCCCGCCAAGCCCTCGCGGGCGGCGTCGGTCAGCACCTTGCGCACGACGCCCCGGAGGGCGTCCTGGACCAGGAGATCGTAGCGGATCAGGTCGTCTGCCATCTTCGGTCGCTCTGTGCGGTCTGCCCGACGACCTGTCGCGCGGGACGCGCACCGGATCGGATGAGAAAGGAAGGCGGCTTCCGTCGCCGGAGGCCGGGATACCGAGCGGCCGACGTGCGCCGTCGCGACACCCTGCCGACCACCGCGCCGGCGGACCCGCCCGGTCGTCCGGCCCGGCAGCGCCATCGTGTCCGATGGCAGGGGGCTACGGTGGACGAAGCGGATCCGATAGGTTCGAAGTGACCGGCGCGTCGCCAAGAGCGTTCGTCGCCGTTCCGGCCTTTCGACCGGACGAGAGAACATAGAGGGGATCGCCGCGGTTTTGAAGCCCGATCATGGTGCCCTGCCCGTCGACGCCGCCGCACCGTCCGAACCGGGCCGGCGATGGGTCGCGGCCGGGCGCCTCGCCCTGAACCTCGTCGTCCTGGTCGGGATGCTCCTGCTCTACCTCGCGGTGGCCAGCCTGATGTCGCTGGCCGCGGTGCGGGTGGGCGCCGACCTGCTCGCCGGGATCGACCCGTTCCTCGACGCGGCGCGGCGTCCCTATGTCGGCGCCACCGAGCTCGCCCGGCGCGAACTCGCCGTCGACGTGCTCCGCCAAGTCTTCTTGGCAGGTCTCGTCGTGACGGGGGCGCTTGGCCGCGACGGGTCCGGCTGGCGGCGCAGGCTGGCGCTGGACCGCGAGCGCCCGAACAGGATGCGGCCGCGCACCCTGCTGCTGATCCTCCTGCTCTGGCCGATCGTACACATCGCCTGGGTCACCGGGACGGCCGAGGCGTTCGGCGCCGCCTTCGGAAGCGGCGTGCGGCTCTCGCCGATGCTGAGCCCTGCCGCCGTCGCGGTATGGCTCAGCTACGTCGTGGTGCTGGCGCCGGCCGCGGAGGAGATGCTGATGCGCGGCGAGGGCTTCGCCGCCGCCCGCCGCTTCCTGCCACCCGCGGCGACGATCCTCGTCACGGCGTTGGTGTTCGCGCTGGCGCACGTCTCGGCCTGGGGTTTGGCGCGCCCGGTCTCGCTGGCGCCGCTGGCATTGATGCTCGGCTGGCTGCGCTGGCGCACAGGCCGCCTGTGGCCGTGCATCGCGCTCCACGGCTGGAGCAACCTCGCGCTAATCGCCTACGTGCTGTGGCCTTAAACCGGCGTCAGGCCGACCGGCTCGCCAGCGCTTCGCGCACGGTGCTCGCGACGGCGTTGTTGCGGAGGTCGCGCGGAATCAGAATCGCGTCCGGGAAGAGGTGTGAGGCGTCGTCCGACATCTCCTCATAGTAGTCGCTCGCCAGGACGATGCGCAGGCCCGGCCGGAGGGCACGGGCCTCGACGGCGAGGCGCGAGCAGCACAGGTCGCCTTCGAGGCCGACATCGGCGACGAGCACATCCACCGGCAACCCGAGGACGAGAACCGTGAGGGCGTCGACACCGCTGTCACAGGCCGTGGCCTGATAGCCTGCGCGGCGTATCTGATTGGATACCTCATCCCGCCAGCGCTTCTGCCGGCCGGCAACGAGGACCTGGACCCCATAACAGCCGCCTGAGGGCTGGGGAGCGTTCACGAGCGTTTGTGCGCTGGTGTTTTGCGGCATTCCGCGTTCGACTCGGCGTTCGCGTTGCATCGCAGCATGCTAGGCCGGGACGGCGCGGTCGCGCAAGCCCCCCGCCGCGATTGCGCCGTATTCCCAAGCCGGCACGCCCAGGAAGCGGGCATGCGCTCCGATCGGGCAGGAGGTTGACCGCTGCAGGGCTCGCGGGGCAACAGGACCCCGTCGCCGGCGATGCCGCGATCGAACGGAGAGGGTATCGATGTCGTCCGCAAAGTCTCCCCCCGTTTCCCCGCTCGCGCCGGCCTCGATGCCGACCCTGCCAGCGATCCGCGGCGTCGGGCTCGCCACCGCCCAGGCCGGCATCCGCTATTCCGGCCGCACCGACGTACTCTATGTCGGCCTCGACGCCGGCACCGCGGCAGCAGGCGTGTTTACCCGCTCGCGCTGCCCCTCCGCGCCGGTCGATTGGTGCCGCGAGGCGCTTGCCTCCGGCTCGGCGCGGGTGCTGGTCGTGAACTCCGGTAACGCCAATGCGTTCACGGGGTCGCGAGGACGGGACGCGGTGGCGCTGACGGCGCGGATCGCCGCCGCCGCCACCGGTTGCACCGAGGGCGAGGTCTTCGTCGCCTCCACCGGCGTCATCGGGGAACCCCTCGATGCGACCAAGTTCGAGGGCGTGCTGGCCGAGTGCGCCGCCCGCACGGCCGCGGGAGCCGAGGCCTGGGACGCCGCCGCCCGGGCGATCATGACCACCGACACCTTCCCGAAATCCGCGAGCCGCACGGCCGAGATCGACGGCGTGGCGGTGACGATCAACGGCATCGCCAAGGGCGCCGGCATGATCGCGCCCGACATGGCGACGATGCTCGCTTTCGTGTTCACCGACGCGGCGCTGCCGCAGCCGGTGCTTCAGGCGATGCTGACTGCGGGCGCGGACAAGAGCTTCAACTGCGTGACCGTGGACGGCGACACCTCGACCTCCGACACGCTGATGCTGTTCGCCACCGGCGCCGCCGCCACGGTCCCGGTCTCGGACGCGGCGGACCCGCGGCTCGCGGGCTTTCGCGCGGCCTTAGACGACCTGCTGATCGAGCTGGCGCAGCTCGTCGCCAAGGACGGCGAGGGCGCGCGCAAGTTCGTCACCGTGGAGGTCGGCGGCGCCGAGAGCGACGCCTCGGCGCACCGCATCGCGATGTCGATCGCCAACTCGCCGCTGGTCAAGACCGCGGTCGCCGGCGAGGACGCCAACTGGGGCCGCGTAGTGATGGCCGTCGGCAAGGCAGGCGAGCCGGCCGACCGCGACCGCCTTGCGATCTGGTTCGGCGACGTGCGCGTCGCCGTCGCCGGGGCGCGTGACCCGGATTACAGCGAGGACGCGGCGAGCGCGGTGATGCGCGAATCCGATGTCGTCGTCCGGGTCGACATCGGCCTCGGAGCCGGCAAGGCCCGGGTTTGGACCTGCGACCTCACCAAGGGCTACATCGAGATCAATGGGGATTACCGCTCGTGAGGCGCGTCGCCACTGCACTCATTATCCTGCCCGTCGTCGCGGCGCTGCCGGCGCGGGCCGACGACGACGCCTGCCGTCGCGGCATCACCGTCACCGGCCGGGCTCAGACGGCGCGGGCGCCGGACTTCGCCGAGGTGACGGTCGGCGTCGAGGCGCGGGCGGGCAACGCCGCCGCGGCCCTCGACGCGACCTCTAAGGGCGTGGCCGGCGTCGTCGCGCTCGGCCGCGAGGTCGGCATCCCGGTCGGCGACATCGGCACCGCCGCGGTCGTGCTCGAGCCTGCTACCCGCACGATCACCCGACCGAACGGCACGAGCCAGGATGAGCTCGACGGCTACCGGGCGTCGAACCGCGTCACCTTGCGGCTCGCCGACATGAGCCGCCTCGGCGACTTGCTGCGACGATCGCTCGAAGCGGGGGCCAACCGGATCGATTCCATCGGATTCGGGCTGACCGATCCCGACCGCGTCGAGGCGGCCTTACAGGTCGACGCGGCGCGCACTGCCCGAACGCAGGCTGCGGCGCTCGCCGAAGCCGTCGGCGCGCGCCTGGGCAGCCTCTGCTCGCTCGTCGCGAACCGCACGTCCGTCCCGATGGGACTTCAGGCGAGCCGCGCTGTGGCGTCGCCGAAGCGCGTCCCGATCGAAGCAGGGACGATCGGCAGTTCGGCCGAGGTCACCGCCACCTTTGCGATCGGCCGATGAGCACCGCCGTTCCTGCGCCGGTGCGCTTGCTCCTCGTCGTAGCCGTGGCGCTTGTCGACCACGATGGCCGCGTGCTCGTCAGCGAGCGTCCGCCCGGCAAGCAACTGGCGGGGCTTTGGGAGTTCCCAGGCGGCAAGGTCGAGCCGGGCGAGCGCCCCGAGGCGACGCTCATCCGCGAGCTCGCCGAGGAGATCGACATCCGTGTCGAGGAGCCGTGCCTGGCGCCGCTCACCTTCGCGAGCCACGCCTACCCGGACTTCCACCTTCTGATGCCTCTCTACGTCTGCCGTCGCTGGAACGGCACGCCGCGCTCGCTCGAGGGGCAGGCGATCAAGTGGGTGCGCCCGCGCGACCTCCGCGACCTCGCCATGCCGCCGGCCGACGAGCCGCTGATCCCCTACCTGATCGACCTTCTCGGCCCCTGAGGTCACTTAGAGCCTGTTTGAGCCCCTCAGCCGTCCGTCCCCATCTGCCTCGTGTGCAAACACGAATTCCGCCTGGCGGGGCGGAGTGGAGAGCAGATGTGGACGGACCGACATCGGACGCGTCATGAAGCGCGTCTGAAGGACATGGTGCTGCAGGCAGGCTTGGACGAGGTCACTCGCTTCGTGGAGCGGGCAGATCCGCCAAGCAGTCCGGGAGCGACGCCTGCGCGCCAAGTGCTGGCAGCGATTGCTTGGCACCTGCGGGTTGGCGGCGCGTGGCGGGCGCTACCAGCGGGCTTTCCGCCCTGGCGTACGGTCTACGGCTGGTTCCGGCGCTGGATCGAGAAGGGCCTGTTCGAGGACCTCATGCGAAATCTGACCCGCCGGCAACGACAGCGTTGCGGACGCCGGCCGGAGCCGCGGCTGGCAATCGTCGACACGCAAAGCATCAAGTGCATCGGTGTGCGCGGGCCACGCGGCTATGACGGAGCCAAGAAGCTGGTCGGGCGCAACCGCGTCGCATTGGTCGATGCCGAAGGGCACGTGCTGGCGCTCGCCGTCGTGCCAGCGAACGTGCAGGATCGCGACACGCTCCCGGCTCTCGATAATGGCAAGGAGACATGGCCCAGCCTGCGACTGGCCATCTTCGACGGTGCCTTCACGGCCGAGCGCTGCCAAGAATGGTGTCTCGTCCATGGCATGCGCCACCGCGTCGTCGAGAAATTGCCGGACCAGAAGGGCTTCGTCGTCTTGGAGCGGCGCTGGGTCGTAGAGAGGACCTTCGGCTGGCTCAGCCATTGGGCCGGCCTACACCGCGAGCGCGCCGGTCGCCTTGACGTCGCAACGGGTCGCCTCGCCTGCCTCGCTAGCCTGATGGCCGCCAACGCCCTCAACAACCCAGCCTAAAAGAAACCGCCTCAAACAGGCTCTTAGCGGAAGCCGGCCACGCGGCGGTCGCGCTTGCGCTCAGCCGCCGGCTGATAGGCGATCTGGGCGTGGTGCGTGCAGTAGGGCAGGCCGGTGATCGAGCGCGCGCCGCAGAATCCGAATTCCGGCGTGGTCGGGTCGCCGATCGGCCAACGGCACATCGATTCCCGGAGGTCCATGATCGTCACCCGCTGCGAGGCGGCGAGCGCCACGGGCTCGGGCTTGGCGGCCGGGACGGGGAAGTCCGGCGCGGGCCGGTGCGAAAGGATCGCTACTGGCTCGGGCGCCTCGATCTCGACCTCGACCACGGCGATGGCGGTCTCGATCTCGACCTCCTGGGCGGGCTTGCGCCGGGCGGCCGTCGCATCCTCGACCGGCTTCAACACGCGGCCTGACAGCCCGAGCCGGTGCACCTTGCCGATCACCGCGTTGCGAGTGACGCCGCCGAGCTGCGCCGCGATCTTGCTCGCGCTCTGGCCGTCTTCCCACAGCTGGCGCAGCAGCGTCACCCGCTCGTCCGTCCAACTCAAGATGGTATCCATGGTCTCGCCCCTCCCGATCTGAACCCGCGGGCTGCCTCGATCCCCGGCAGTGAAGGCGCGGATCGGACGCGACCTGTCCTCGCGATCCGGCCGCCCCCGAAGCTCGGGACGAGGCCGGCGCGAAGCCCGTCGTGCGCGCCGCTGGTCATGCCGCCGTACCCCCCTGAGGCATCCGGCGACGCGGTCAACCTACAGGACCGTTCTCCGCCGATGCAAGGGCGCGGGAACCGGAGCGAAGGCTGTCCACCGCCCAATGTCCGCTAGGGAACCCAGGCGTTCCGGACGGCACGCGTGTGACCCTGGTGCACCACCTGTGGGCGTACGGTTCCATTGCCGCCGAAGGCCAGGAACGGTACTATGGCCAAGCTCGTTCGCTTGCCGTGACGGCCCTCGTCGGGCTTGGGGTTTTTTGACGATGTCGCGTCGATATGGTTGGCTGCGCGGGTGCCTCGTGCTCGCTTTCGCGGCCCAGGTTGCCGCCTGCTCCTCGGTGCCGAGGATTCCGTACACGGCCGCCGAGGCGGCGGTGGCCGGCGTGCCAGGCATCCCCGGCGCGCGCGTCTTCTCCGACGCCTCGGTCGAGACCTTCACCGAGATGGCCGCAACCCCCCAGAACAAGCGCCAGGGCTTCAGCTATCTCGCCCTGTCCGGCGGCGGCGGGGACGGCGCCTACGGGGCCGGCGTGCTCAACGGCTGGTCGGCTTCGGGCACGCGGCCGGAATTCTCGCTGGTGTCGGGCGTCAGCACGGGATCGCTGATCGCGCCGTTCGCGTTCCTCGGCACCTCGTATGATTCCTATCTCACTGACATCTACACCAGCGGCATCGCCGGTACCTTGGTGCAGAGCCCGAGCGTGGTGAACGTGCTGTTCGGCTCCGGCCTGTTCGGCGACGGGCGCCTGCGCGACCTCGTCGGCCGCTACGTCAACGCCGACCTGCTCGCGGCCGTCGCCGCCGAGCACGCCAAGGGTCGCCGCCTGCTGGTGGTGACGACGAACCTCGACAGCCAGCGCGCCACGATCTGGAACATGGGCGCCATCGCCGCGAGCGGCGCGCCGAACGCGCTCGACCTGTTCCGCGACGTGCTCACCGCGTCGGCGAGCATCCCGGCGGTGTTCCCGCCCCAACTCATCGACGTGCAGGCCGACGGGCGCGCCTTCCAGGAGCTGCACGTCGACGGATCCGTGGTCACGCCGGTCTTCACCCTGCCGCAGGCCCTGCTGCTGCGTGACAAGCGCCTACAGACCGGACAGCGAGGGCGGATCTACGTCATCATCAACGGCCGCCTGGAGCCGGAATTCGACGTGACGCAGAACAACACCCTGTCGATCGTCGGGCGCTCCTTCACCACCGCGAGCCGTGCGCGCAGCCGCCAGACGTTGGCCGCAACGTACGCCTTCGCCCGCGAGAACGGCATCGGCTTCAACCTCACCTACATCCCGGAGGACGGGCCCAAGCTGGCGACGCCGGACGGCTTCGACACCACCTACATGCGCAACCTCTACGAGGCCGGCTTCGAGCGCGCGAAGACCGGGCGTTTCTGGGAGAACACGGTGCCGGCCGCGCCCCTGACGAAGGCGATCGCCACCGCCGCCACACGGTAGGGCCGCGCCGCTCGCACTATTTGCTGCAGTGCGGTAGGGAGTGGGGAGCGCCTCCGCTCCCACCCCGTGACCCCTATCATGCTGCAGATCGAAGACTTGACCTTCAACATGTGGGGGCGGCGCTTCTTCACGAAGGCTGCAGTGGCGATCCCGCCCGGCGCCAAGGTCGGGATCGTCGGGCGCAACGGCGTCGGCAAGTCGACCCTGTTCAAGATCGTGCTGGGCGAGTTCCAGCCGGATTCCGGCACGGTGTTTCTGCCCAAGACCGCGCGCATCGGCGCCGTCGATCAGGAGCATCCGGCGACGCCGGTCAGCCTGATCGACACGATCCTCGCCGCCGACGTCGAGCGCGACGCTCTCTACGCCGAGCTCGAGACCGCCGAGCCCGAGCGCATGGGCGAGATCTACGGCCGGCTGATCGAGATCGATGCCGACCGGGCGCCGGCCCGCGCCGGCGAGATCCTGGCGGGTCTCGGCTTCTCGGTGGCCGACCTCGAGCGGCCCATGTCCGAGTTCTCTGGCGGCTGGCGCATGCGGGTCGCGCTGGCGGCGGCGTTGTTTTCCGCCCCCGATGTGCTGCTGCTCGACGAGCCGACGAACTACCTCGACCTCGAAGGCGCGCTGTGGCTCGAGGCGCGGCTGAAGCGCTATCCACATTCGGCGCTGATCATCAGCCACGACCGCGAGCTGCTGAACAACTCCGTCGATTCGATCCTGCACGTCGCCAACGGGCAACTCGAACTCTACGCCGGCGGCTACGACGACTTCGAGCGGCGCCGCGCCGAGAAGGCCCGGCTCCAGCTCTCGGCCAAGGCCAAGCAGGACGCCGAGCGCGCCCACCTTCAGAGCTTCATCGACCGCTTCAAGGCGAAGGCTTCGAAGGCGGCGCAGGCGCAGTCACGGGTCAAGCGCCTGGCCAAGCTCGAACCGATCGCGACGACGATCGAGGAGCACGTGGCGCCGTTCCACCTGCCGTCGCCGAAGCGCCCGCTGGCGCCGCCGCTGATGCATCTCACCGACGTCGAGGTCGGCTACGACGACGACCCAGCGATCCTGCGCGACCTGAACCTGACCCTCGACATCGACGACCGCATCGGCCTGCTCGGCGTCAACGGTGCCGGCAAGTCGACCTTCGCCAAGATGGCCGCCGGCGCCCTCGACATCCGCTCGGGGCGGATGACACGCGAAGGCCGAGTGCAGGTCGGCTGGTTCCACCAGCACCAGATCGAGGCGATGGACCCGAAGGACACGCCGCTCGCGATCATCCGGCGCGAGCGCCCGGAGGACAGCGAATCGGCGCGCCGCGGCAAGCTCGCGAGCTTCGGCCTCGCCTACGAGAAGCAGGAGACCACGGTCGATTCGCTCTCGGGCGGCGAGCGGGCGCGGCTGCTGCTCAACCTCGTGGCGATGCGGGCGCCCCACCTCCTGATCCTCGACGAGCCGACCAACCACCTCGACATCGACAGCCGCCGGGCGCTGCTCGATGCGCTGAACGATTACGAGGGCGCGGTCATCCTCATCACCCACGACCGCTCGCTGATGGAGCTGGTCGCCGACCGCCTGTGGCTCGCGGCCGACAACACGGTGAAGCCGTTTGCCGGTGACATGGACGACTACGCCAAGTTCGTCCTCGATCAATCCCGCGCCGGAAAGAGCGCGCCGGGGCAGGGGCGCGAGAAGAAAGGTAAGAAGCGGGCGGCGTGACCGGCGCGCTTACTGCTCGTTAACGGCGGTCTGCAATAAAGGCGCTCCGTGCCCGCCGGCCCGCGGGGGGGAGCCGCCGATCGATGAGTTTCGCTGCAAACGCCTATGCCCGCACCGCGCAGAGCGTGCTCAGCCCGCGCGAGGCTGAAGCCGCCGTGCTGATCAAGGCCGCGCGCCAGCTCGAATCGGTGCGCGACAACTGGAACGATGCCGGCGGCTCGCTGAACAAGGCTCTGAACTTCAATCAGAAGGTCTGGACGCTCCTCGCGACCGGCGCGACGGCTCCGGAGAACCCGCTGCCGTCCGAGGTCAAGGACAACATCGCCGGCCTTTCGGTGTTCGTGTTCCGGCGGATCGTCGACACCCTCGTCGAGCCGAAGCCCGAGAACCTCACGGCGCTGATCAACATCAACCAGCAGGTCGCCGCGGGTCTGCGCACCTGATCGCCGAATAAGCTGCGCCTCCGCGACGGAGGCGCGGCGTCGGTCTGCACGACCGGTACGATGCGGTCGACGAGACCCGAGCTGTGCCGTGCGCGCGTGGATGGCCTTCGATCGCGCACCGCCGGATGCCGAAGGCCGTGCGACGGCCGACCACACCTGCCAAGTCATCTTGAATTGCGGACGGGAGTCGGAAACGTCCGAAAAGACTTCCCGCCTTTGCCCGCTCTATAAAGAGCGCCTCCGCGGTTTGAAGGCGTGGCCATTTTAGGACGGTGTCGTGCCGTGAAGACGCCGACTGACCATCCGTTTTCCACCGATCGTCCCATTGCCTCGGTGTGAAACTGAAATTCAAGCCTTGAGCCGCTGCGCGAGCTCCAGCTCGTACTGGATCAGCTCCTTGCACCGCTTGAGCGCCCGGTAGAAGTCGGCGCTCGCGATATGCTCGTGCATGTCGTGGATGTACGGAGCCATGCTCGGGGCTGCCTTCATCAGTTCGGTGGCCTGGACGACGAAGGCGTCCTCGGCCTCAGGCGGGTTCGAGGCGAGGTACATCACGGTCAGCGTGAGGTAGAGCCGCTTGCAGGCCGTGTCAGCCTCGCTTTCCAGGATGATGTCGCTCTCGCGCAGGAACGGCGTCACCGTCTCGATGACGAAGCTGGAGCGGCGCGATCCGTTGCGGATCGCCGTTCCGCCGATCAGCAAGCGCTCGAACGGCTTTAGCTCGATCTTGAGAGGCATGGGTCACCCGGGTTTCGCTCGGGCGAGCGTTGCAGAATTCGGGTAAACGTTTCGTAAATCCATCCCACTTGTTCGTTGGGCAAGTCATTCATACGTATACGAAATTCGAGATAGCTGGATATACGGTGTTCGCGAGGAGAGATTCCTTCACCATCCGCATTAAGCCGATGGCAATGCGGACGTGGTTTCTGGCGGCAGCCTCCAAAATGGGAGGCGCACCGATCAGAATGGATCGAATCTCATGTCTTCAGGCATCACGCTTTCGTCTGCGACGCGTCAGAACCTCCTCGTCGCCCAGGATACCGCCAGCCTGCTGGCGACGACCCAGAACCGGCTGTCGACCGGCAAGAAGGTCAACACTGCCCTCGACAACCCGACCTCGTTCTTCACCTCGCAGGGCCTCGACAGCCGCTCGAACGACCTGTCGAACCTGCTCGACTCGATCTCGAACGGCGTCCAGGTGATCCAGGCCGACAACACTGGCCTCACCTCGCTCTAGAAGCTCGTCGACTCGGCGAAGTCCGTCGCCAATCAGGCGCTTCAGAGCACGATCGGCTACTCCACGAAGTCGAACGTCTCGACAACGATCACCGGCGCAAGTGCAGCGGATCTGCGCGGCACCACTGCATATACAAGCGCGACAGCGAGCGGCAACATCGTCACCAGCGGTGCCGCGGGCGGTGCCACGCCGGTCACGGGAGGGAAGACGCTCGGGGGCGGCATCGCGACGATTACGGGAACTGTGATCAACGCCGCGACAGTTACGGGGAGCAAGCTGAACGGCACGACCACAGCGGGCGATGCCAATGCCGGCTTCGCGGACGGCGACACGCTGAACGTGAATGGCAAGACCATCACGTTCAAGACGCAGGCCCTTCCGACTGGCACCGCGATCCCGACCGGATCGGGCACCAGCGGTAACGTCCTGACGGACGGCAACGGCAACTCGACAATCTATCTCGGCGCAGCGGGCACGACCGCGACAGTCGGCGACTTGGAGAATGCAGTCGATCTCGCCAGCGGCGTTCAGTCGGCGTCGATCACCTCCGCTGGTGTGGCCACGTTCGCAGCAAACGCGGGCCAGACCGTCTCAGGTCTCGCCTCAGGTGCCCTCACGCTGAAGACCTCGACGGGTGCCGACCTTAATATCTCCGGCAAGGCGGATTCGCTGAAGGCACTCGGGCTCACCACCTCTCTGGGTTCGGGAACGACCTCGGTATCGGCTGTGCGCACCACGACAGCGGCGACAGTTGGCAGCCTGATCCAGGATGGCTCGACCCTTAACGTCAACGGCAAGACCATCACCTTCAAGAACTCGGCTCCTCCGGCTACCGCGAACGTGGCCAGTGGCTCCGGCGTCACTGGGAACATCCTGACCGACGGCAGCGGCAACTCGACCGTCTTCCTGCAGGCCGGCACGCTCTCCGACGTCCTAACCGCGGTCGATCTCGCCACCGGCGTCCAGACTTCGTCGAACTCCTCGGCCGGCGTGGCGTCCATCACGACGCCGGCCGGTGCGACGAACTCCACGGTGGCAGCGAACGGCTCGCTCAAGCTCAGCACCGGCACCTTGTCCGACCTGAGCATTAGTGGCAGCGGTAACGCCCTCGCGTCTCTCGGCCTGAACGGCAACACCGGAACAAACACGAGCTTCGAAGCCGCGCGCTCCTCGGCTCCTGGCGGCCTGTCTGGCAAGACGTTGACCTTCGCGTCCCTCAACGGTGGCACCGCGGCCAGCGTAACCTTCAGCGATGGCACGAACGGCACCGTCAAGACGCTAGATCAGCTCAACACCAAGCTCGGCGCCAATAACCTGTCGGCGACGATTGACGCCAGCGGCAAGCTGACGATCCAGACCACCAACGACCACGCGTCGTCGACCATCGGCGGCACCGCCGACGGTGGCGCGATCGGCGGCACCGCCGCGAGCATTTTCTCGGCGGCCGCCGCACCGGTGGCTGACGTGAACTCGCAGGCCACCCGTTCCTCGCTGCTGAGCCAGTTCAACTCGATCCTCGACAACATCAAGACGACGGCTCAGGACTCATCCTTCAACGGTGTCAACCTGCTGAACGGCGACACCCTGAAGCTGACCTTCAACGAGAAGGGCAGCTCGACCCTGAACCTTCAGGGTGTGCAGTTCGACGCTTCGGGCCTCGGCCTGTCGAAGCTCGGGCAGAACGGCGCAAACGAGTTCGAGGACAACTCGGCGACCAACAACGTGATCGCCTCACTGTCCACCGCCTCGTCCGCGCTTCGGGCTCAGGCTTCGACCTTCGGCTCCAACCTGTCGGTGGTGCAGAACCGTCAGAACTTCAACAAGAGCATCATCAACGTCCTGCAGACCGGCTCGTCGAACCTCACCAGCGCCGACCTGAACGAGGAGGCCGCGAACTCCCAGGCCCTCTCGACCCGCAACTCGCTGACGATCTCGGCGCTGTCGCTGGCCAACCAGGCCCAGCAGGGCGTCCTGCAGCTCCTCCGCTAAGCGCCACGGCGGCCGCCCCGATCCGGGCGGCCGTCCTCTTCCCGACGGAACACCGTTGCGACTCTGGCTCCTGTGGCTTTCGGCTCCGGGGGCCATGTTCGTAGCGCAAGGCGAATTTGGCTCCTCGGATCTGGGCTTGCGCCGACGGGTTGAGCGACGCAATCGGCAGGCGGAAACGAGAAAGGCCGGGCTCCTGGAGCCCGGCCTTTCTCGTTTCCAATCAGTGCGTTCGTCGTGTCCGGTTCGCGCCTCAGGCGGTGCGGTCGACGGGCCGCTCGGTCTGGACCTTGGCCGCCGCGGCTTCCGCGTAGGCACGGCTCTTGAGGACCGCCGGATCAGGCAACTGGACGACGACGTTCCCGTAGCTCGAATCGATGACTTGGTAGACGATGCTTTTCGTGTCGGCGTCGACGGTCACCCGACGCTCGGTCTTCCCGGCCGGCGGTGTCTCGACCGGCTTCGGATTCTGGACAGCTGCGGAAGACCGGCCGTCGACGCGGATGTCGAGGCGGACCGCGGGATCGAGCGGAGGGCTGGGTGCCGCCCGCGGATCGTTCGCCGCCACCGCCGGAGCGGGGGAGGGCGGCGGAGTGGAGGCTATCGGACTCGGGCCGGATACGCGCATGCCACGCTCCTCATCACATTGCTGATGAGGTTCAGCAAAGGTCCGCCGCGTGAAGGAGACCTTAAGACTTGCGTCCCCTGCACCGTTGCCGTCCGCCAGGTTGAACGGACCGGCAACGATGTCGGAAGACTTTTAACGAACGGTCGAAGTGGACCGTTCGCCCATACTGCTACTCGGCGGCGTCGACGTAGAGCTTGCCGCCCTCGGCCAGGAACTCGCGGGACTTCTCCGCCATCCCGGCCTCGCGCTCGGCGCTCGTCAGGATCGGTGCGGTGTTCAGCACCTCGCCCGCAGCCTCCATCGCCAGCACCTCGGCGCGCAGGTCCTGCGTGATCTTCATCGAGCAGAACTTCGGCCCGCACATCGAGCAGAAATGCGCGACCTTGTGGGCGTCCTTGGGCAGGGTCTCGTCGTGGTAGGCGCGGGCCGTGTCCGGGTCGAGGCCCAGGTTGAACTGGTCCTCCCAGCGGAAGTCGAAGCGCGCCTTCGACAAGGCGTCGTCGCGCAGCTGCGCCGCCGGGTGGCCCTTGGCGAGGTCCGCGGCATGCGCGGCGATCTTGTAGGTGATCACCCCGGTCTTCACGTCGTCGCGGTTCGGCAGGCCGAGGTGCTCCTTCGGCGTGACGTAGCAGAGCATCGCGCAGCCGAACCAGCCGATCATCGCCGCGCCGATGCCGGAGGTGATGTGATCGTAGCCCGGCGCGATGTCGGTGGTCAGCGGACCGAGGGTGTAGAACGGCGCCTCGCCGCACTCGGCGAGCTGCTTCTCCATGTTGACCTTGACCTTGTGCATCGGCACATGCCCTGGTCCTTCGATCATGGTCTGGCAGCCCTTGTTCCAGGTGATCTTGGTGAGCTCGCCCAGGGTCTCGAGCTCGGCGAACTGCGCCGCGTCGTTGGCGTCGGCGATCGAGCCGGGCCGCAGGCCGTCGCCCAGCGAGAACGAGACGTCGTAGGCGCGGCAGATGTCGCAGATCTCCTCGAAGCGCTCGTAGAGGAACGATTCGCGGTGCCCGGCCAGGCACCAGCGCGCCATGATCGAGCCGCCGCGCGAGACGATGCCGGTGACGCGCCGCGCGGTGAGCGGCACGTGGGCGAGGCGCACGCCCGCGTGAATGGTGAAGTAGTCGATGCCCTGCTCGGCCTGCTCGATGAGCGTGTCCTTGAACACCTCCCAGTCGAGCTTGAGCGGGTCGCCGCCGACCTTCTCCAGCGCCTGGTAGATCGGCACCGTGCCGATCGGGACCGGCGAGTTGCGGATGATCCACGAGCGGATGTTGTGGATGTTGCGGCCGGTCGAGAGGTCCATGACCGTGTCGGCGCCCCAGCGGATCGACCAGACCAGCTTCTCGACCTCTTCCGCCGCCGAGGAGGTCACGGCCGAGTTGCCGATGTTGGCGTTGATCTTCACCAGGAAGTTCCGGCCGATCGCCATCGGCTCCAGCTCGGTGTGGTTGATGTTGGCCGGGATGATCGCCCGGCCGCGCGCGACCTCGTCCCGCACGAATTCGGGGGTGATGAACGGCGGCACCGAGGCGCCGAAGCTCTCGCCGTCGGCGAGCGCGGCATGCGCCCGATCCAGCATCTGCTCGCGGCAGAGGTTCTCGCGGTGGGCGACGTAGATCATCTCCTCGGTGACGATCCCGGCGCGGGCGAACTCGTACTGGGTCACCATCTGGCCGGGCTCCGCCTTGCGGATGGTCCGCTCGGCGGGGCAAGGGGCCACGAGCTTGTCGGCGGGCACGAAGCCGTTGTCCTCGGGCTTGACGACGCGCGGCTGCACGGCGGCGTAGCCGCGCTTGGCGATCCAGGCGTCGCGCACCGGCGGCAGGCCCTTGGCGAGATCGATGCGGGCGTCGGTCTCGGTGTAGGGGCCGGACGGGTCGTAGACCCGCACCGCCGGCTCGTTCGGGTCGGTGAGCACGATCTCGCGGAACGGCACCCGGATGTCCTCCCGGCCGGCCACGCTCGCGTAGACCTTGTGCGAACCGGTGACCGGACCCGTGGTCACGGTCTCGGGGCTACCTTTGACGTCTTTGGACAGGACGGGCGCATTCATCGTCGGATCTCCCGGCATTGGGGCGATGCGGCGCGCCGCGACGGAGATGCGATGAAGCGGCGGGCGCCGGATGAGGCGCCGCAGGTTCCCGTCCCTCCGCCGGTACGAGCCGGATCAGGTTCAAGGGTCAGGACGTCGCGTCCACTCTCAGCCCCCGGTCGTGGGGCCCCCCTCGGAATGGTTCGAATCTCCGCGGGCCGCCGGACTTTGTCAATGCGCCGGCCGGATCAGGCGGAAACGGACGGATGCCGACGTCGTCTCGGATCGGTGTAGGGTCCCGCGGAAAACGCGACGGAGCCCCATGCGAATCCTGCTCGTCCTGGCGGCCGCCGCGCTCGGCCTGTTCGCGTTGCTGCTCGGGGCGCTCGGCCTGTTCCAGCGCAGCCTGATTTATCCCGGCGCCTTCATCGCCGGCCCGCGGGCGCGGCTGCCTGTGCCGCCGGGCACGCAAGCCCTGTCCCTGCTCACCGCCGACGACGAGCGCCTGCACGCCCTGTGGCGCGCGCCGCGGCCGGGATGCGGCGTCGTGGTCAGCTTCCACGGCAACGGCTCGCGGCCCGAGCCGGCCGCGGCGCGGTTCTCCGCCCCTCCTTGGTCCACCGCCGGCTGGGGCGTGCTGGCGATCTCTTATCGCGGGTATCCGGGTTCGACCGGCGCGCCGAGCGAGGACGGGCTGATCGCCGACGGGCTCGCGGCGGTGGCCGAAGCCGTACGGCGCGCGCCCGGCGCCCCGATCCTGCTGCACGGCCATTCCCTCGGTGCGGCGGTCGCGGTCGCGGTGGCCGAGCGGGTGCCGCATCTCGGGCTCTACCTGGAGGCGCCCTTCGATTCGCTGCCCGGCATCGTCCGCCTCGCCTTCCCCTACGCGCCGACCTTCCTCCTCCGCGATACCTGGCGCTCCGACGCGCGCATCGCCCGGGCCGGCGGCCCGGTGCTGATCGTCCACGGCACCGAGGACGGCGTCGTCCCGGTGAAGCTCGGGCGCCGGCTTGCGACGGCGGCGGGGGAGGGCGCGCGCTTCGAGTCTGTGGCGGGCGACCACGTCTCGGTGCTCGGTACCCGAGACCGGCTGGCCGAGACGATGTTCGGCGATTCCCTTCGCGCAGCATGCCCGACGCCCGCCGCAGCGACGCCGTGACGCCGCGCCCCGAATTTGCGCCGATCCCATATTCCGGAGGGCGCGGATGTGGAGGGAGACGGGGCTTTGGGGCGACGCGAACGGCGCTGGCGCGAGGATGAACCGGACGTCTGGGCCCGCAGCCCTGAACCGGTGATCTGCCCGCTCTGCGAGCGGCCGATCCCGCCGCGCGCCCGGTCGAGCCTGCACCACCTCGTGCCGAAGCTGAAGGGAGGCACCCACGGCATCACGGTCCGGCTGCATCAGGTTTGCCACTCGGCGATCCATGCCCGCCACAGCGAAGCCGAACTCGCACGCCGGCTCGCCGACGTGGCCGCGCTGCGGGCCGAACCGGAGATCGCCCGCTTCATCGCCTGGGTGCGGACCAAGCCCGATGACTTCCACGCCGCCACGCGGATGACGCGCGACCGCCGCGCGGCCAAGCGCAAGAACTGACGACAGCAAGAGCTGACCACAGCAAGAGCTGACCAGCGCCGGAGCTGGTCCCGCCCCGCAGGCGCCCTCGGTTTACCCCTCGTTCGCCATGTTGCGCGATGGAGCAGGCCGGCTCAGGCGGCCTTTACGGGTCTCGCTTCAGGGTTGCGTCCGCGCAACGTTCGGGAGGCGGCGATGTTTGGGGAGGCGGGCGCGGCTGTGCCGGCGGAGGCGCTGCGTCTCGCCTGGGTCGACGTCGCCAAGGGCATCTGCATCCTCCTCGTGGTGATGATGCATTCCACCCTGGGGACCGGGGCGGCGATGGAGGGCGAGGGGTTCCTCCACACGGTGGTGACTTTCGCCAAGCCGTTCCGCATCCCTGACTTCTTCCTGCTGTCGGGCCTGTTCCTCGGACGGGTGATCGATCGCCCGTGGCGCCTGTTCGCCGACCGGCGCGTGGTGCACTTCGCGTATTTCTACGGGCTCTGGGTCGTGATCCAGTCGCTGGCGAAATACCCGGCGATCGTCGGCGAGGCCGGCCCCGGCGCCTTCGCCACCCACCTCCTGAACGCACTGGTCGAGCCGTACTCGACCCTATGGTTCATCTACCTGCTCGCGGTGTTCTCGGTCGCGACCAAGATGCTGCGTCGCGTGCCGCCCGCGGTGCTGCTGGCCGGCGCCGCGCTGCTGCAGGTCGCGCCCATCGCCACCCCATCCTACCTCGCGGAGGAGTTCTGCGCCCGCTACGTCTACTTCCTGGCCGGATACGTCTTCGCCGATCGCATCTTCGCCCTGGCCGACCGGGCGGCGGCGGCCCCGCGCATCGCCTGCACGTTCCTGCTGCTCTGGGCGGGCATCGAGGCGTGGCTCGCCTTCACGCCGTCGAGCCTTCCCGGCTACCCGACCCTGGCCAGTCTGCCGGTGGTCGCCCTGATCCTCGGCGGAGCCGGCGCCCTCGCCATCGTCGCGGGCGCGGCGCTCCTGACGGTGGCCGGCGGGCCGGTCGCCACTTCCTTGCGCGCCTGCGGACGGCGCTCGATCGTGATCTATCTGGCGTTCTTCCTGCCGATGGCCGCGACGCGGACGCTGCTGGTCAAGGCCGGGCTGATCACCGACGTCGGGCTCGCCAGCCTGACAGTGATGGCGGTCGCCGTGATCGTGCCGCTGGCGCTGGAGCGTGCGGTGCGCGGCACCGTGCTTCGCGTCCTGTTCGTCCGTCCGAAGGCGTTCCACATCGCGACCGCAGCGAACTCGCAGGCGCCGGCGCTTCAGGCGGCCTGATCTGCCCCGTCCGAGGCCATCGCAGTGTCCTCAGGCCTCAGCCTTCGAAATGCACCCCCAGGCGGCGGCCCTCGCGCCGCACGACGCGGCAGCGCCGCGGCGGCTCGTAGGCGGTCACCTGCAGCGTGAACCGGTCCGGCACGACGACCTCGGGCGCAAGCTCGAGCTGGGCGCCGGTCGCCGACACGTCCCAGACGAGACATTCCTGCGCGCCCGCGCCGCCCTCGGCGACCAAGCTCGCGACCTGGAAGGCATCCTTGCGCGGGGTGTTGCGTCGATTGTCGCTCATGGCATCACCCGAGGATTGGAGGCGGAGCGCATCATGCACGCCGAGGCTTAGCAAATGCCCCAAGCGGCCGAGCGCAGACCGTCGGCGCGCCACCGCGGATCCCGGGAGAATCCTGCCGGCCCAAACCCAAGTGCCTGATCCTCAACGACTTCTGAAAATCGGCGGTTAACATCCCTTAAACCCGCCGCATTTACCGTGCGGAACCGGGCCTCCGACGATCGCCGCGCGCAGCCTTCGCGTCGCGCGTGCCCACGGGGCCTCAGGACAGACGGGACGCATGGCGAACGGACGCGGACGGGACGGCCGGGGCGAACCGAACTTCGACGTGCCCGAAGGGCGCGGCGCAGGTCGTGGCGGCGCGGACCTGCGCCTGTCGCGGGACGATCGCCCGGGAGGCGGCGTGGCGAGCAGAGTTCGGGACGGCGAGGACAAGGGCAGCCGCCGGGCGAAGCCCGCAGCAAAAAGCGGCGCGCGCCGCAGCGGGGGCAAGAAAGTACGCAGGCGATCCCTGCTCGGGCGCCTCGTCTACGCCGGGTGGGTGCTCGGCCTGTGGGCGGTGGTCGGCATCGCCGGCCTCATCGCCTACCACGCCTCGCAGCTGCCGCCGATCGACCAGCTCGCGGTGCCCAAGCGCCCGCCGAACATCGCCATCCTGGCATCCGACGGCTCGCTGCTCGCCAACCGCGGCGAGACCGGCGGTCGCGTCGTCGGCATCAAGGAGCTGCCGACCTACCTTCCGCGCGCCTTCGTGGCGATCGAGGACAGGCGCTTCTATAGTCATTTCGGCGTCGATCCGGTCGGCATCCTGCGCGCCATCGGCCAGAACCTGACGCGCCGCGGCGTCGCCCAGGGCGGCTCGACGCTGACGCAGCAGCTCGCCAAGAACCTGTTCCTCACCCCCGAGCGCTCGGCCTCGCGAAAGATCCAGGAGGCGATCCTCGCCCTCTGGCTGGAGCACAAGTACACCAAGGACGAGCTGCTCGAGCTCTATCTGAACCGGGTCTATTTCGGAGCCGGCGCCTACGGCGTCGAGGCGGCGGCGCAGCGCTACTTCGGCAAGCCGGCCAAGAACGTCAGCGTCGCGGAAGCCGCGATGCTCGGCGGCCTCGTCCAGGCCCCCTCGCGGCTGGCGCCGAACCGCAACCTGCCGGCAGCCCAGGCGCGCGCCGCCCAGGTCGTCGCGGCGATGCAGGAGCTCGGCTTCATCACCGCCCAGGACGCCAAGGTCGCGCTCGCCCAGCCGGCGCGCCCGGCGAGCAGCCGCGGCGGCGGCTCGGCGAACTACGTCGCCGACCTGGTGATGGACGTGCTCGACGACTTCGTCGGCACGATCGAGGGCGACATCGTCGTCCAGACCACGATCGACACCACCCTGCAGGCGACCGCCGAGAAGGCGCTCGTCGACGAGCTCAACGCCAAGGGCGGGCGCTACAACGTCGGCCAGGGCGCACTCGTCTCGATGCGGCCGGACGGCGCGATCCGCGCGCTGATCGGCGGGCGCGACTACGCGCAGAGCCAGTTCAATCGCGCCACCACGGCCAAGCGCCAGCCGGGCTCCTCGTTCAAGCCGTTCGTCTACCTCGCCGCAGTCGAGCGCGGGGCGACGCCGGACACGGTCAAGGAGGACGCGCCGATCAAGATCGGCAATTGGCAGCCCGAGAACTATTCGCACCAGTACGAGGGACCGGTCACCCTGCGCACCGCGCTCGCCCTGTCGCTCAACACGGTCGCCGTGCGCCTCGGCCAGGAGGTCGGAGCCAAGGCGGTGGTGCAGACGGCGCAGCGGCTCGGCATCACCTCGCCGCTGCAGGCCAACGGCTCGATCGCGCTCGGCACCTCGGAGGTGACGCCGCTGGAGATGGTCGGGGCCTACGGCGCCTTCGCCAACGGCGGCACGGGGGTGATCCCCTACGTCGTCGCCGGGGTGAAGGGCGTCGACGGCAAGGTCCTGTACAAGCGCGGCGAAGGCGGCCTCGGCCGCGTCATCGATCCGAACGCCGTCGGCATGATGAACGCGATGATGCACGAGACCTTCGTGATCGGCACCGCCAAGAAGGGCGACATCCCCGGCTGGGATCTGGCCGGCAAGACCGGCACCAGCCAGGATTTCCGCGACGCCTGGTTCATCGGCTATTCCGGCAGCCTGGTCACCGGGATCTGGCTCGGCAACGACGACGGCGAGCCGACCAAGAAGGCGTCCGGCGGCAACCTGCCGGTGGAGATCTGGAAGACCTACATGAGCGTCGCCCTGAAGGGTCAGACGCCGGTGCCGCTGCCCGGCCTCAACCGGTGGCGCAAGGCGCCCGAGACGACGGCCTCGGTGGCGAGCGCGCCGAACCCGGGCAACATTCTCGGGCAGATCTTCGGCGAGCCGCCCGCACCCGCCCCGGCACCCCGGGCCACAGCCGCGCGGCGTCCGGCGGCCCGCGACGCGGACGACCGGAACTTCATCGAGAAGCTGTTCGGCCTCGGCGATTGATCGTCGGTGTAGGCCTCGGAAAGGCCTCGCCGGCATCGCTTGCAACGTCAGAGGGGTGCACCGGACTTGCGATTGACGAAGCGTTCAGCATGTTGATCAGTCTTTCTACTACAGATTGGGCGCGTTAGGCTAAAATACTCCTCTCGCTTGCATCATCGTCGTGAGGCTTCGAGTTTGGGTCCGCGGTCGATGTCTGCCAAAGCGATGTTTGCCAGCAAGGCGAAGTTTTCCAGGTCGGTGCTCGCCGACCTGGCGTCCGCCGCGACGGCGCCCCTGCGGAAGGACCGTGCCTCCCTGTTGATCGCCCGGTTCGGCATCGGCGTCACCGCCTGCCTCGCGATCCTCGGCGCCTACCTGATCTACGACCTGCGCGACGGCGCGTGGCGGCGCGCCGAGACGAACGCACAGAACCTGCTCGGCATGATCGAGGAGGCCGTGTCCCGCAACGTCGTGATGTACGACCTGTCGCTCCAGGCCGCCGCCGTCCGCGCCACCCAGCCGAACCTGATCGAGCTGCCGCCCAACCTGCGGCGCGAGGTGCTGTTCGACAACGCCGCCTCGGCGGCGGGCCTCGGCGTCATCGCCCTGGTCGATTCCTCCGGCCAGGTCCAGATCACCTCGGACCCGGAGACCACGAGCCGCCACTCGGTCGCCGACCTGCCCGAATTCCAGCGCCTCAAGGCCGACCCGCAGGCCGGGCTGGTGGTCACCGGCCCGCGGACGTCGCGCATCTCGGGCCGGTCGATCATGGGCCTGAGCCGGCCGATCGTGAAGGCGGACGGCACGTTCGGGGGGATGGTGAGTGGGGCGATCCACCTGTCGTACTTCCAGTCGCAGTTCGCACGGCTGCGGGTCGATCCCGGCGCCCACATCAACGTCTTCCACCAGGACGGGACGCTGATGCTGCGGCATCCCTACGGGGCAGGCTACGTCGGGCGCAACGTCGCGGACGGGCCGGTCTTCCTGCGGCACCGGGAGGCGCGGCGCGGGATGTTCGTCGGCACCTCCACGCTCGACGGCAAGGACCGCCTCTACGCCTTCGCCAACCTCGAAGGCCTGCCGCTCGTCGTCAACGTCTCGACCGGCGTCGACAGCATCCGCGCCGTCTGGCTTTCGAAGGCGCTCTGGATCGCGGCGCTGATCCTGGGCCTGATCTGCGTCACCCTCGGCTCGATGCTGGTGCTCCACCGGGAGATGACCCAGCGCACGGTGGCGGAGGATTCTGCGCGCACCGCCAACGCCGAGCTGTCGCGCCTCGCGCTCACCGACAGCCTCACCGGCCTGCCCAACCGCCGCCGCTACGACGCGGCCCTCGACGAGGCCTGGCAGCGCGCCGTGCGCCATCGCGAGCCGATCGCGCTGCTGCTGCTCGATGCGGACCACTTCAAGCGGTTCAACGACCATTTCGGCCATCACCGCGGCGACGCGGTCCTCCAGGCCCTGGCCGCGTGCGTGCTGCAGCGCCTGGCCGGCCTCGACGCGGTCGCCTGCCGGATCGGCGGCGAGGAGTTCGCGGTGATCCTGTCCGGCTTGCCCGACGACGCGGTGCGCGCGCTCGCCGACCGCATCCGCCGCGCGGTGGTCGGGCTCCAGATCGCGCACGCCACCGATGTCGGCGGCGTCGCCACGATCAGCGTCGGCCTCGCCTGCCGGGTGCCGGGACCGGGCGACGACGCGGCGGCCATGTTCGCCGACGCAGACGCCGCGCTCTACGCGGCCAAGCGCGCCGGCCGCAACCGCGTCCGCGCGGCGGCCCACGC
>NZ_VRUT01000330.1:0-1441 GCF_008039465.1 Methylobacterium sp. WL120
GCCAACACATCCCCTCAACACGACACTCGATCACCCTGGCGCGGGGTGGAGCAGCCCGGTAGCTCGTCAGGCTCATAACCTGAAGGTCACAGGTTCAAATCCTGTCCCCGCAACCAAACCTCATATCATCCACAACGAGCCCGCGCCGTCGAAAGACAGCGCGGGCTCGTCGCGTTTGGGCAGTGAGGCTGAGGTCAGACCCGGTCCAGGCGGAACGCGCCTCATCCGTTTCCGCGCCGGCGTGCCGGCCGGCCCAGGCCGAAGCGTGCGGGGCCGCCAGGTGCACCCTTCACGACGGGCGCGCCCGGGCCGGCGCCTGTTTCCGCCAAATCCTCCATGATCGGACAATCCGGCCGGGCGTCGCCGTGGCAGCGCGCGGCCAAAGCCGTCAGCGTCCGGCTCATGGCATGAAGCTCTTCGGCCTTACGCTCCAGCGCTGCCACGTGCTCCAGCGCGATGCGCTTCACGTCGGCGCTGGCGCGGTCCCGGTCGCGCCACAGGGCGAGCAGCGTGCCGATCTGCTCCACCGTAAAGCCGAGGTCGCGCGCGCGGCGGATGAAGCGCAGGGTGTGGATCCCGGCCTCGGTATAGTGCCGATAGCCGGCTTCCGAGCGTGCGGCCTCTGCGATCAGGCCGGTGCTCTCGTAGTAGCGGATCATCTTGGCCGAAACGCCGGAGGCGCGTGCGGCCTCGCCGATCGTCATCATCGTTGCACCTCACCGGCCGGGCGCCAGCGACGCAGCAGCAGCGCGTTCCCGACGACGCTGACGCTGGAGAACGCCATCGCTGCGCCCGCCACCACCGGGCTGAGCAGCCCGAAGGCCGCGAGCGGGATGCCGACCACGTTGTAGGCGAGCGCCCAGAACAGGTTCTGCCGAATCTTGGCATAGGTCCGCCGCGCGATCTCGATCGCGTCGGCGACCAGCATCGGATCGCCGCGCATCAGCGTAATGCCGGCCGCGTGCATCGCGACGTCGGTGCCGGTGCTCAAGGCAATGCCTACGTCGGCGGCGGCGAGCGCCGGCGCGTCGTTGACTCCGTCGCCGACCATGGCGACGCGGCGCCCGCCCGCCTTCAGGCGGAGGATCGCGGCCGCCTTGTCTTCGGGCAGAAGCTCGGCCACCACCTCGTCGAGGCCGAGCGCCTCGGCCGCGCGGGCGGCGCTGCCCCGGTTGTCGCCGGTGAGCATCACCGTGCGCAGGCCGCGCCGGCCGAGGGCCGCGATGGAAGCGGCCGCGGAGGGTTTCACCGCATCGCCGAAGGCGATCAGGCCGAGCAGCCGCGCGGGCGCGGTCCCCCCGGCTTCCTCCTCCGAGATCCAGGAAACCGTGCGGCCCGCCCGCGCCAGGGCTTCGCCCCGGTCTGCGAGGGGCGCCAGGTCGACGCCGTCCTCCTCCATCAGCCGGCGGCTGCCGAGGCGGAGCGCGCGGCCGTCCACCTC
>NZ_VRUT01000331.1:0-1440 GCF_008039465.1 Methylobacterium sp. WL120
CTGGAGGCCCGCGCCGCCCTCGCCCGGCGCGAGGCGCGCCTCGCCCGGCAGCGCCAGGCGTTGGAGGCCAGCGCCTCCACCACCGTTCGCCTCGGCGAGAGCGCCCTGCTGATGCGGCTCGCCGTCGAGGCGACCGGGATCGGGATCTGGGACTACGACCCGGTGGCCGACCACCTCGATTGCGACGCCGCCGCCCGCCGGCTGCTCGGGATCGGCGCGGCGCAGCCGGCGAGCCTCGCCCGGAGCTTCCTGCGCACGATCCATGCGGACGACCGGGCGCGGGCGGCGGCCGACCTGCGCGCCTCCCTCGACCCCGCCGGCGACGGGCGCTTCGGCGGCGACTACCGCCTGGCGCGGGACGGCGGCGCGGCGCGCTGGGTCGCGATCTGCGGCCGTCCGGTGCTCGCGGGCGGCCGCGCCAACCGGATCGTCGGCAGCGTCCGGGACGTGACGGCGCGCAAGGCCGCCGCCCTCGCCTCGGAGGCGGTCCGCGAGCGCTACCGCCTGATCGCCCGCGCGACCAGCGACGCGATCCGCGACTGGGACCTCGTCGCCGACGCCGTCACCTGGAACGAGGCGCTGCAGACCGCCTACGGCTGGGACCCCGCGGGCGCGGCCGCCACGGGGGCGTGGTGGCTGGCGCAGGTCCACCCGGCCGACCGCGACCGGGTCGAGGCGGCGCTCGTCGCCGCGATCCGCGGCGGGGGCGACGCCTGGAGCCTCGAATACCGCTTCCTGCGCGCCGACGCCCGCCACGCCGAGGTGCTCGACCGCGGCTACGTGATCCGTGCGCCGGAGGGCACGCCCCTGCGCATGGTCGGCGCGATGCTCGACCTGACCGAGCGCAACCGGGTCGCCGCCGACTTCCGCGCGATCTTCGAGGGCGCCAACGTCGGCATCGTCCAGATCGACCCGCACACCCTGGAGGCGCTGAGCGTCAACGCGAAGCTCTGCGCCATCTGGGGCGCGCCGGCCGCCGCCATCGTCGGCCGGTCGGTCGCCCGCTGGACCCCGCCGGAGGACGCGACCGAGCGCGACGCGCTGCACCGCCGCCTCGCCGCCGGCGAGGTCATGCGCGAGACCCTGGAGAAGCGCTACCGCCGCGCCGACGGCCGCATCATCTGGGGCCGGGTCAACCTCGTGTCGCAGGCGCTCGGCGACCGGCTGCAGATCACGGCGATGATCGAGGACATCACCCTGGAGCGCACCACCGAGGCGCGGCACCGCGCGCTGATCGCGCTCGGCGACGCCCTGCGCGACGCCTCCGGCCGCAGCGAGGCGATCGCCGCCGCCGCCGCGATCCTCGGCGCGACCCTGGGGGCGATGCGCGCCGGCTACGGCGACGTCGACGTCGCGGCCGGCCTGTTCCGTGTCGAGTCCGCCTGGACCGCGCCCGGCATCCGCCAAGCCAAGACCCTTTCGCCCGGCCCCCTTCCGCCC
>NZ_VRUT01000332.1:0-1424 GCF_008039465.1 Methylobacterium sp. WL120
CTACGCCACCTTCGACGGCCGCACCCGCGACAACTACTCCACCGACGGCTTCATCCGCCTGATCGCGCCGCTCTACTCGGTCGCAGCCCCGGCCCCCGCGCCGACCCCCCTCGTCCGCAAGTACTGAGAGCCGCACGACCCGACGGCCCGATCCGCGACGGATCGGGCCTGAAGCGAAAGACCGTCCGATCCACGAGGATCGGGCGGTCTTTCGTTTTCGGACGCTTGGCGGCGCCGGAAACGCGCCCGCGCCGAAACCTTTCCGCGCGACGTCCCGTAAGAGCGCCCGTAACCCCCGGTCGCCGGGGTCCTACGAACGGTCAGGACACGCCATGACGTCGCATCACGCTTCCCGCCTCGCCACCTTCGCGCTCGCGCTCGCCCTCGGCGCCGCGCCCGTCGCCGCCTTCGCCAAGAACCCGATGGTCGGCGGCGCGCCGATGTACGCCAACAAGACGATCGTCGAGAACGCGGTCAACTCCAAGGACCACACCACGCTAGTCGCCGCCGTGAAGGCCGCCGGCCTCGTCGACACCCTGTCGGGCCCGGGCCCGTTCACCGTGTTCGCGCCGACAAACGCCGCCTTCGCCCGGCTCCCGGCCGGCACCGTCGAGACGCTGGTGAAGCCCGAGAACAAGGCCACCCTCACCAAGATCCTGACCTATCACGTGGTCTCCGGCGTCTACACCGCCAAGGAGCTCATGGCCGAGGTCAAGAAGGGCGGCGGCGAGGCCCAGCTCAAGACCGTCGAGGGCGAGCCCCTGGTGGTCACCTCCAAGGGCAAGAAGGTCTACGTGACCGACGCCAAGGGCAACACCGCCACCGTGACCATCGCCAACGTGATGCAGTCGAACGGCGTCATCCACGTCATCAACGGCGTGCTGCAGCCCTGATAGCGCTTCCGCGGTCCGGCCCAGACGCCGGACCACGGCACGATGCGAAGAACGCCCCGGACCTCGCGGTCCGGGGCGTTCTTCGTTCGAAGGTCAGGGCGTCTCGGCGTCAAGACATCCCAGGCCGCCGGGCCGTCCGCCTCACTCGCGGATCAGCGTGCCGGAATAGACCACGGGTCCGGTCGGCGTGCCGTTCGGCGAACCGCCGGGCGGCTCGACCGTGACGGCGATGAGTCCGCTCGCCGCGGTCTCCGCGGGCAGGGCGATCCGGGTCGCCGCGGGGCCGACGAGGCCGATCGCCTTGGGCGAGGCGCCGGCGCCGATGTACCAGAGCTCGAGGCTCTTGCCGGAGGGGGTCTCGGCGCCGACCGGGCGCACCTCGGCGGTGCCGGCTTTCGTATCGATCCGCAGCACCAGCGCCGGCAGCGCGCCGCCGCTCTGCACCACGGCGAGGTAGCGCGTGCCCGGCGCCGCCTCGTCGCGCCGGCCGCCGACGGCGACGAACAGCGCGAGCCCGGCGGCGAGCAGCCC
>NZ_VRUT01000333.1:0-1418 GCF_008039465.1 Methylobacterium sp. WL120
GCCGGAGCCGGCGGGCTTGGCGCCGGCCGTCGCGGCACCTGGCTTGCTGTCGGAAGCCTTGTCGTCGGAAGCCTTGTCGGAAGTTTTGCCGTTGGATGCGGCCATGCCGGCAGCGAGGCCCGCTGCGCCGGCCGCCGCCGCCTTGGCGTCGCCGCGCACGTCGCCCTTCGCGTCCGGCTTCTTCGCGGCGTCCTCGACGCGCTTGGCCCTCAGGTCGATGATCGGCCCGTCGGTGAGAGCGCCCGTGGGGCGCGGCCCGCCTTGGGCCGGGCCGTCGGCGGATTTCGGCGGCTCGGTGGTCGCACCGGGGCGACCGAACTCGGGCTTGCCGGCGTCCGGCTTGTTCGTCTCGGGCTTGCCCGGCTCCTTTGCAGCGGACGATCCGGCCGGTGCGCCGGAGAGTCCGGGCCTGCCAGGCTCGGTGCCAAGCTTGCCCGTCGGGCTTGCCGCGCTTGCGCCCGGCGCGACCGCGGGCTTGGCTTCGGTCTTCGTCGGATCCGACGCCGCGGAGGACGGCTGAGCCGGGCGGCCGGGTTCGATCTTGGGGTTGGCGGAGGTCGGCGGATCGGTCCGGCCGGCCTCGGGCTTCGACGCCGGGGTGGGGGCGGACGAGGACGAAGGCGAGGCGACGGAAGCCGCCGGCTTGCCCGGTTCGAACTTGCCGGCTTCGAGCTTGCCCGGCTCCGACTTCACGTGGATGCCCGGCGGCAGGGTGTCGGAGGGGCGGCCCTGCGGCGTCGCGGGCGCTCCGGGCTTGCCGGCCTGCGCGGGAGGGGCGTTCGGAGTCGTCGGGCCGTCCTTCGCGGCGCCCGGGGTCGGGGTTCCGGCGTTCGAGCGGTCGGCGTCGTTGGATGGTGGCTTCACGGCCGTTGTCTCTCCCGTCTCGACGTGCCCGGCGCGGCGGCTCTGCCCGGCGCCCCGATCTCAAGCGTTTCCGCGACCCCGCGCCGCCTCGTGCGACGCCTTCCTACCATCCCCGGTTCGAACCGGGCGAGACCCGATCCGACGGCATCGCAAGGATGTCAGGACAGGCCCGCGAGGAGGTCGTCCTCGCGCGGTCGCCCAGCGACGAAATGGGCCGCGACCCCGGCTTGGTCCAGGGCTGCGGCCACGTCGTCCGACAGGCAGTAATGCCTCAACGCGCCGAAAGCTCCGCCGTGTCCGGCCGCTTCCGACAATCGATGCGCCACGCGTGCGCTGCGGCGGGAGTAGTGCAGGGCGGCATCGAGCCCGGGCGGCGTCGCGGCCAGCGCGGAAAAGACCGCGTCCGGCAGGTGCGGCACGGCCTCGGCCGCGTAGGCCACGTGCGTCGCGATCGCGTAGCCCGCAGACGTCAGCGCCGCGGCGGGCTCGGCCTTGCGCTCGGCGCCCGCCAGATGGAGCAGGCGCGCGCCGGCCGCGAGCCTGCTCCATCTGGC
>NZ_VRUT01000334.1:0-1411 GCF_008039465.1 Methylobacterium sp. WL120
GCTCGCCCCGGCGATCGTGCCCGACGCCTGCAGCGACAGGCCGCCCTCCGCCGCGCGGGCGGCGACGAGGGACAGGTCGGCCGGCTGCTGCAGGCCGGCGATGTCGGCGCGGCCGAACCAGGTGCCGGCCCACGGCGTCGCGAGGTGGACCTTCGCCCCCTCGACCGCGCCGGCGCGGCTGACCAGAGACAGGTCGAGGCTGCCGCCCGCGGCCTTGCCCTCTGCGGCGAGCCGCAGCGCGTCGGCATCGCCCGCGTCGCGCGCCAGCGTGACCGCGAGGTCGAGGGCGCCGGCCCGCAGGAAGGCGGGGATCAGCCGGGTCTCGGCGGTCCAGACCCGCTCGATCAGGGCGACGAGGGGGGCCGCCACCGGGGCGGAGAGCCGGCCGGCGACGCGCCCCGCGCCGTCGGCGCCGATCCGCCCGGAGAGCTTCGCGTTGGCCCCGGCCAAATCGGTCACGTCGAGGCTGTCGACGACCAGCGCCGCCCCGTCCGACTGGATGCTGGCCGAGAGCGTGCCGTTCCCGCTGCCGGTCGCGCCGTAGCGCAGGTCGCGCGCCTCGATGGTGAGGCCGAGGTCGTGGTCGTGCAGGCCCGCGAGCGCGTTGCCGAGCGGCGGCAGGTTGGCGACGTCGAGGCCGCGGGCGCGGATCTGCGCATCGACGCGGCCGCGGGTCCGGCCCTCGGCCGCGGCGTAGCGGGCGTTACCGGTGACCTGCGCCGTGCCGAGCCCGAGCCGGAGGTTGCGCAGGGAGTACGCGCCGCCGGCCGCGGAGACCTCGGCCGAGACCTCGATGGGCCGCCCGTCGAGGAGCGCCGTCGGCGGCCCGTCGAGGCCGAGCCGGCGCAGATACCGCCCGAGCCCGTCGGAGGCGGGTGCGGCGAGCGTCACCGGGCCGGTGAAGCGCGGGCTCGGATCGGTGTCGATTTCGCCGCTCGCCGTCACGGTCGCCGCGCCCGGCGCCACGGCCGAGAAGCGCCGCAGCAGCAGGCCGCCGGCGCGCTCGATGGTGCCGGCCGCCTTGAGGTCGCTCCATTCCTCGAAGCCGAGCACGGCCGTCTCGACCGACAGGTCGAGGTCGAGCATCACCGGCAGGCCGGACGTCGCCTTGCCCGCCTTGCTACCCAGCTTGGGCAGGCCGCGCGCGAGGAAGGCCTGCCCGCCCGGCGAGAGCAGGAAGGCGTCGAGGTCGAGGCGGCGCGCACCGAGGGTCAGCCCCGCGCGCCAGCGCCGCAGGTCGATCTGGCCGCCGCCGGACAGGCGCAGGACCTGACCGCCCGGATCGATCTCGGCGTCGACGCCCTCGAACCGGACCAGCGCGCCGCTCGCCTTGAACTTGCCACCGAGGGTGAACGGCAGGTAGGCGCCCGCGGCCTGGGCCGGCGGGCCGACCACGAGGCGGGCGCTGCCC
>NZ_VRUT01000335.1:0-1361 GCF_008039465.1 Methylobacterium sp. WL120
GTAATTACCCACCCCCTTGCGCGGGTCGGGTTTCGCTGATTCCCTCGTGGGATGGGCCGAAGCGATCTTGAGCGGCTGAGCCGCGAGGAGCTGATCGAGCTGGTGCTGCGGATGCAGCGCCCGGAAAAGACTTCACGCACGTCTTCGAAGCCGCCGGCAACGGATCGCAAGGAGCGGCGCGAGCAGGCCAAACCAGGCGGGGCGAAGCCTGGCCACGAGGGCCACAGCCGCGTGATGAGCGAGGATCCCGATGCCGTCGTCGCGCATCGCCCGGATCGCTGCGCGTGCTGCGGCGGCGGACTGCACGGGGACCTTCCCGTCGAGGTCGTCAGCGTCTCCGAACGGATCGAGCTGCCGGAAGTCGCACCGGTCGTCACCCAGCATCAACGGCTGGCGGTGCAGTGCCCGACCTGCGGGGCGCGTGTGATCGCACCGGTGCCGGAGGCGGCGCGCGGCACGCCCTTCGGCCCGCGGCTGCATGCGGTGGCAACGTACCTCAAGACCTTCCAGGCCTTATCCTACGAGCGGTTGCAGGCGGCGCTGTCGGATCTGTTCGGGCTTACGCTCAGCCAGGGCGGGCTGATGAACCTGCTCCAGCGCGCGCAGAAGCGCTTCCGCTCCGGTCGCGAGGCGGCCGTCTCGATCCTGCGCCGTGCCATGGTGGTCGCCTCGGACGAGACCGGCGTGCGCATCGAGGGCAGCAACGCCTATCATTGGGTCTTCCATTCGGCTCAAGCCGTGGTGCACACGGCCTCCCCGACGCGGGGCGCCATCGTGGTGCGGGAGATGATGGACGGCCACCGGCCCGCGGTGTGGATCTCGGACCGCTACACCGCCCAGCAGGGACACGCGGCCGCGCACCAGACCTGCCTCGCCCATCTCGCCCGCGATGTCGCCTACGCCGTCGACACCAGCGACGATCCTGTCCCCTGGCGCCTGCAGCTCTGGCTCCAATCCGTGTTCGCTCTGGCAGAGCGCGCCACCGATCTGGCCACCTCGACGCTGGCCGCCAAACGCCGGAGCCTGGATCGGCAATTGGGCGCCATCCTCGCCACGCCGAGCCGCTGCGACCTGACCCGCGACCTGCAGGCCAAGCTCGGTCGGGCTCGCCATCAGCTCTTGGTCTTCCTCGACCATCCCAGTGCCGTCGAACCGACCAACAACGGCTCGGAACGGCTGCTGCGTCCGGCCGTGGTCCAAAGGAAGATGACCAACGGCTATCGCGCGATGTGGGCCGCTGCGGGCGAGGCCGACATCCGCACCGTGGTCGATACCGCCCGCCTCACAGGCAGCACCTCCTTCGGCACCATCCTCAAAACCGTTGGCGCCTGAACCCAGCGGTCACAGGGGTGGGTAATTAC
>NZ_VRUT01000336.1:0-1358 GCF_008039465.1 Methylobacterium sp. WL120
ACCCGTGCCCGCCCTGCCGCAGGCGGCACCGGTGGCGGCTCCTGCGCCGGAGGCTGCCGCGCGCGAGCCGGCCAAGCGCAAGCCCGAGCCGGAGCTGGTCTACGCCACCGTCTCCGCCGACCCGCGGCCGACGCTGACGCAGAAGACCTTCACCGAGACCCTGCGCGCCGCCGACCTGTACCAGGCCTTCGCCGAAGCGGGCGGCTGGGCGCCGGTACCCGAGACCACGGTGTTCAAGCCGGGCGCGTCGAACCCGGCGATCCCAGGCCTGCGCCATCACCTGACCCTCACCGGCGACCTGCCCGCCGACGCGCCCCCGAGCGACCGGCTCGATCCGCCGCTGATCGCGGCGGTGACCGCGTTCCAGGCCCGCCACGGCCTGCCGGAATCGGGGCTGGTGGGCCGGCTGACGATCGCCGCGCTCAACGTGCCGGCCTCCGTCCGCCAGCGCCAGCTCGCGGCTTCGGCGGCGCGGCTGATGGGCTCGAAGTTCCCGTTCGGCGAGCGCTACGTCGTCGTCAACATCCCGGCGGCCACCGTCGAGGCGGTTGAGGGCGGCCAGGTCGCGCGCCGCTACGTCGCCGTGGTCGGCAAGCCCGACAAGGCGACGCCCAGCGTCGAGACGCGGATCACCGACATCAACTTCAACCCGACCTGGACGGTGCCGGTCTCGGTGGTGAAGAACGAGATCATCCCGCGGATGCGCAAGGAGCCGGGATATCTGGCCAAGAACCACATCCGCATCCTCGGCCCCGGCAACGTCGAGGTCGATCCGACGGCAGTGAACTGGAACACCGAGAAGGCGGTCAACTACACGCTGCGCCAGGATTCCGGCTTCGACAACTCGCTCGGGCAGGTGCGGATCGACATGCCGAACCGCTTCGCAGTCTACATGCACGATACGCCCTCGAAGTCGCTGTTCGCCCGCAACGTCCGCTTCCACAGCCACGGATGCGTTCGCGTCGGCGGGGTGAAGGAGCTCGTCGGCTGGCTGCTCTCGGGCGTCGAGGGGCCGAACGGGCCGGGCTCGGCCTGGGGGCCGATCGAGATCGAGACGGCCATCGCCGACGGCGAGCGCCGCGACCTCAAGCTGGTGAAGCCGGTGCCGGTGACCTTCGTCTATCTCACCGGCTACGCCACGCCGGACGGGCGTGTGCACTTCCGCGACGACATCTACGGGCTCGACACCCCCGGCGGCCCGGTGCCCTCGGCGGCGACCGAGCCGGCCACCACCGGCACGGTCGCGCCCCGCGCGGCGATCCGCCCCGCCAAGCCCGACCAGCGCCCGCCTGTGGCCGCCGACCTGAAGCCCGCGGTCGCCACCAGGACCCTCGCACCCGCTTCGGCGCGGCCCGCAC
>NZ_VRUT01000337.1:0-1356 GCF_008039465.1 Methylobacterium sp. WL120
GCGGGTCGTCGGGCGCGGTGACGAAGCCGGCGGCAGCGAGTTCGGCCGCCGCATCGCCCCGGCGCTGCGACCGCGGGCCGCGCACCGGCAGGACGAAGCCGCGCGTCGGCGAGACGCGGATGTCGTCCGTGTCCAGGTCGTCCGCGACCTGCGCCAGCCGGACGAGCATCGCCACGGTGCAGCGGCCGAAGGGCGCTTCGATCGGGAGGAACGGCGCCGTATCGACGGATAGGGCGCCTCTCCCTCCCTCCCCGCCAGATGAGGGGACGGCGAACGTCGCGCCGTTTGCCGACAAAGCCATCACCATCTCGGCACGCGCGTCGGCCGAAAGGTCGCGGACGCGGCGTTGGCCGCTCGCGGCGAACCCGCTCAACAGCCATGCGACAGCTGCCGCGACATGCCCCGCGTCCCAGGTTCCGACCCACGCGACTCCGGACACTTCGCCGAGGCCCAAAACCGCCACGCTGGGTCCGACCGCTCGCACGTGGATGTCGGCCGCGATCTCCGCCGGATCGAGGCCGGCGCCCTCGATCAGCACCAGGGTCTTCGGCGGCAGGCCGGCGATGGCGATCCCGTGCGCCTCGATCGCGCGGGCGATGCCCGCCACGTCGATTGCCTCGCCTGCCAACCCGGCGAGCGGGCTCGTCAGGGTGAGGCGCTGCGGGCCGCCGTCGGCGCGCACGTCGCCGAGGCCGGCCGCGTCCAACGCCGCGACGAGACCGGGGCGGGTGGCCTCGCTCACGCCGCGCAGCTGCAGGTTGGCGCGGGCGGTGACGTCGACATGGCCGTTGCCGAAGACGCGGGCGGCGTCGGCCACCGCACGAAGCTGCGCCCGCGTCAGGATGCCGAGCGGCGGATGGATGCGCGCGATCAGCCCGTCGCCGGTCGGCATCGGGCGGGCGAGGCTCGGGCACCAGCCGCGGCGGCTCGAGGCCTCGGGGAGGACGCGGCGGGACGCGCTCATTCCGCCGCCTGCGGCATCAGCTCGTCGGCCGGCATCGCGTTGCGGCGGCTGGTCCAGAGCCCGCGGGCGCGGGCATCGTCGAAGCGCTCCAGGATCGCCCGGGTCGCCGCCGGGTTGGCGGCGCGCAGGGCGTCGAAAGTGTCGAGATCGGCGATCCAGGCGCCGTAGAGCCGGTCGAAGTCGGCGTCGGTGACGGCGTCGGTGGTGGCGGCCAGCACGAACACCGCGTCGAGCCCCTGGGCCAGCTCCTGCGCGCCGCGATAGCCGTGGCGAAGCTGGCCGGCGATCCAGCGCGGGTTCGCCAAGCGGGCGCGGACGAGGCGGGCGGCGTCCTCGCGGGCGGTGCGCGCCTTCGGCGCCTCGGGATTCGAGGCGTCGAGGCTGTAGAGCGT
>NZ_VRUT01000338.1:0-1342 GCF_008039465.1 Methylobacterium sp. WL120
TTCATGCCAGCCTTCTCCGCTTGGCCGGCTGCGCTCGCCAGACCAGCTCCGCCGGCCAAGCTACCCGTGGCGGAGCGGCCCACCGTGCACTAACTTTACCCTTGGACCACCTCGTGGGGGCCGATCACGCGCGACCGCAATTTTACCCCGACAGATCGCTCCGGCCGGGTGAGACGTCGACCTGATCAGACGGAAACCTGATCATGATCCTGAACGACCTTCGCGGATCGGCCTCTCCCGATCTCTAGTTCGAACGCGGGGGCGTGGTTCTCTTGCATCGTGCGGGTGAAAGACGGGCGGGATCTCGAATCCGTTCGTAGCATCGCCTTGGCGCGACGGATCGCGTGCCGAACTCGGTTTCCGTGCCTTGGTGACCGCCGACCTCGAACTGTCCCGGCTCCGGCGTTGCGTATCGTCCACTGCGGATTTTGTGTGAGATTGCGGTGCAGCCGCATGCTGAGTCAGATCTGGGATGCGGAGGTAGGGAGACACTCTCTCCGACCGGCAGTTTGCGTTCCGGACGGTGTCGCAGGAGCGCAGGACTTCGCGAGCGAAACTTGACACCGAACCGATCCGCTGGCGCACGCCATCAAGCGGAAAGAAGCGCCATTTCAAGTCACGCGTGGTAACGCGCCGCAGCTATTACGTATTCAATTTTGGTGCGAAAATTCCGGAAAATAGCCTGCGGTTGTGGGCGCGCGCACACGTTTCCGTGAAGCAACTTGTCGGGATGGCTTGCAGATTGGGACGCACGGACAAGGCGCGATTTCGAAGACTCGGTTATTGCACCCTTAAGGCGCCGCTCCGGCAAGCAAGCCAGATCGAGACCCCAGTCAAACGCCGATAGGGCGTTTCACCTACATTAACTAAAACGGCAAACGCCGAACCAAGGGGTCCGTTCCCATGAAAAAGCATCTTCTCATCCTGTCGATGGGTGTCGCCGCGAGCGCCTTTGCTGCCACGGCCTATGCCGACAACAACCGCGCCTACACGAGCCAGACCGGCACTGGCGGCAATGCCATCACGATCAACCAGAACGACACCGGCACGGATGTCAGGTCGGTGACAGCGGGTTCGGGGGGCGGCAACACCGTCGGCACCACGGACAAGGCCTTCCTGCAGACGGGCGCGGGCAGCAACACCCTGACCGTCGACCAGACCGGCACCGGCAACAGCCTCGGCAGCGCGGTGCAGGGCAAGCAGGACGGTTCGGCCAACAAGGCCGCGGTGATCCAGGCCGGCACGAGCGGCCGGGTCGAGCTGCAGCAGACCGGCACCAACAACGGCGGCGCCTCGGGCACGAGCAAGGGCCTCGTGAACGGCTCGGTCACGGGCAGCAACG
>NZ_VRUT01000339.1:0-1333 GCF_008039465.1 Methylobacterium sp. WL120
CTAGCAGGCTGCTGCAGAAGTCTGGCGTGGCGCTCGATTTGGATCGTCAGGGCTGTTTTTCGAGATCAGCCCACCTCGACGCGGCTCGATCCGCCAGCTTCGATGGTACTCCAGGTCGCGGGCTGCGTCTCGGCCCGGCCTGGGCCGCTCTTCATGCGCGAGCCTCGGCCAGCAGCTTGGGCAGGCGCACGAGGTTGTAGGCGGCGGCCGCGAAGGTGAACAGCGCCTCGACCTTGGCTCGGCCGCGCAGCTTGACCTTCCTCAGCCCGGCCTGAGCCTTGATCCAGCCGAAGACCTCCTCGATCCGCTTGCGGCAGCGCAGGCTGATTGCGTAGCCGGGATGGCGGGTGGTGCGGCCGTCGAGGGCGGTCTTGCGCACCTTGCCGGTCTTCGAGACCGCCCCGTTGATGGCGATGTGCGGGCTCACCCGCCGCGCCCGCAGGTCGCCGACGAAGGCTTCCACGTCGAACAGCTTGTCCGCACCCAGCGTAATCCGGTGCCGGCGGGGTCGGCGGTCGAGCATGAGGAGGGCCGCCTCGCGCTCGGCCGTGCCGGTGGCGTGGGTGAGGCTGGCGTCCACCACCAAGCCGTTGCGGTTCTCCATCAGCGTGTGGCCGAGGTAGCACAGCCGGCTCTCCTGGCCGTCCGCCTTCCGGTAGAGCCGGGCATCCGGGTCGGTAGTCGAGGCATGGGTCGCGTTCGAGCGCTTCTCGCGGCGGAAGTCACGCTCGCCGTTGCGGCCCGGGCCTGGCGGTTCGCCCGAGCCGTCCTTGGGCCGAAAGCTCTTCATCGAGGCCCAGGCCTCGATCATCGTGCCGTCGACCGAGAAATGGTCGCTCGACAACAGCCGCTTGACCGGCTTGAGCGCCAGCAGACCCGACAGGAAGGCGTGCGCCACCTCCGTCTCCAGCAGACGGTCGCGGTTGTGCGTGAACACAGTCGGGTGCCAGACCGCGGCATCGATCTCCAACCCCACGAACCACCGGAACAGCAGGTTATAATCGATCTGCTCCATCAGCATCCGCTCGGAGCGCACCGAGAAGAACGCCTGCAGCAGTGTCGCCCGAAGCAGCATCTCCGGCGGGATCGAAGGCCGGCCCAGGCCCGAGTACAGGTGCTCGAAGCGCGCGTTCAGCCCAGCCAGAACTTCGTCGGCCAAGGCCCGGATCGGCCGCAGCGGGTGATCGGACGGCACACGCTCCTCAAGCCGAACGTAGCTGAACAGGTTGGTCGAGGCCGCCTCACGTCCGCGCATCGATCAAACCCCGCCTCTCGCTCAGGCAGAGTGAATCATCTCCAAGGCCAAACCGCCACAGACTTCTGCAGCAGCCTG
>NZ_VRUT01000033.1:0-34237 GCF_008039465.1 Methylobacterium sp. WL120
ACAACACCATCCGGCCGCACTCGTCACTCGGCTACCAGCCGCCTGCGCCACAGGTTGTCATATGGCCACCTGAACCCAGCGGTTCAGCGCCGGTCGCCCACTCCGCCATCGTCACGCGACCGACAATGCACTAACTTCGAACCTGGGCCACCGAATGGGGGCAGGCCAGAAAAGGTTCACTATTGCACTGCGTGCCACCGCCGGCGGCCAGCGCGACGCATCATTTTCGATCGAGGCTGAAAGCGCTTTTAGTCGAACGTCGCCAAGGCGAATAAGCGCGCGGATCGCTGACCTACGCTCCTGGTACGGTGACGCGCTATCCATGGCCGTGGCATAAGCAATATCTGAGCATTCATCTAACTGACCGGTCGCGATCAGCCTTAACAACAAATCACGCACCTCACTATTTTCAATTCCTTGATGCCACAGACGTATAACAGCGCCGGCAAGCTCTTTGGCTACGAAGCGGTGCATCTGAATCGACGGGGTTTCCAGCCCACGCCAGCTGCCGGTCCCATGCCGGTCGACGTAGGCTTCGAGCGACCGAATACGCTGAGCGACTGATAGCGATTGAGGGTCGCCGTGATTCAGAACCACCGCTGGGTCAAGCCGAAGGAGATCGTCGAAGATCGTAGCGTGCCACGATCCTAGCCAAGCTGCGACCGGTCGCATTGATGGTCTTACCACCCTCACACCTTGCGCGGTCTCGGAAAAGAGGAGGCGCTTCACCGCCTTGATCGGAGCACCACGCCCAAGCAGCGTGTCGAGCCGCCTTGCGGCAAGGAACTCCACTACTGATCGATGATGAAATCGAACGCGGCCGTAACTCGCGAAGCCGAAGAGAGGACGTTCCAACAGCGTGGACTGTGCAGCCGCGTGCCAGTCGAGAAGGACCTTGGACACATCGAGCGCTGGTTCGCTGGCTGGGACGTGATCGGATTCGGCGCTGTGGCGTAGCGTCAGCCTTCGTGTAAGCATGGCAGCGAGAGCGAGCCGGCTCGCGCCTTCAATTGCAGTTTCCTGCGTGAGCTCTGCCCTTTCTTTGCGGTCAGTCCGCGGTTTAAGCTTGGTCGCGATATTTGATCCGACTTGGTCGCGATGCGATCGGATTCGGTGGTGATCTCGCCAATCGGCGCAAAGCTCGATCAAATCCTGTGGCCGCTCTGCGAACTCTTCAGCGTCGCGGGTCCGGATGTCATGAAGCAATGCATCTGCATCCAAAATTCCCTGTCCGATGACGAAGAGACGCCGTTGTTCGAACGACAGTGGCATCAGCCCAACATTGCGCCATCCTCTGAAGTCCTCCGGATGGTCGCCCTTCTTCGCCCTGCCGTCTCGCTCCATCGCCATATCGGCAAAAGCCTCTGCCGTCGGCGCGACTTCCGCCGGCACCGGGATGGGCAGGTGCCTCTCGATCAAGGCGCGATCGAAGGGGATGGGACGGGTGGTGACGACGATGCGGGCGCGACCCAACTGGCCAGCAAGCGCTCTGGCGAACCGCTTAAGTGCCAGCTCGAAGTTGCCTAGCGTGAGCTTCAACTCGTCGATTGAATCAAGGAAGAAGGTCGCGGAATCGGACTGTGCGGCAAGCCACGCATCAAATCGGCTTTCCTCTTCGGGAAGGAATGTATCTCGGAGAGGAGCTGTCGCCAGCGTCGCAAGGTCGAAGAAGAACGCGGGCTCGCCTAACGCAAGGAGTCGGTCCCTTTGTGCTTGGCACTCGCGGGTTTTGCCGGCGCCGGCCTCAGAAATGAGCAGCACACGCGGGGAGCGCAGAACCTCCTCCCAAGCGACGCCACCGCCCCAACCAAATCTCACCAGCGCCGAGGCTTTCTCGATGTCGGTTATATCTGCGTCGGATAGGTCGCGGAAGGTGCGCTCAATGGAGACGTAATCACTGAGATTTTCGGGCATTAATGCAACCAGAGATCGCGGCGTCTTCGCCTCACTTTTAGGGACCGTCAGTATCGCAGAGGCCGCGACACTGGCTCAAGATCCGATTTTGCGTGGCGCGGCCAGAAAGCTGTCCGACGACGTTGGGCCGCAGCCCGGTGGCCCACGTGTGTCCTATCCCTGACAGGCCGGGGATCGACGCGCCGATCACCATCGCCTGGGTGGACCGATCCCGAATCGCGTCGAGGGCCACCCATCGCGAGCCGGCCCCCGCGACGGCCGGGCGGCGGCTGTCCGCCGGACCTTCACACGGTCTGACTCATGAGATTGGATATCGAAGTTGATGTGAGAGTGGGTGTGTCATTGCGTGTGGAAGTGTGTGTCATTTGCACTGACACGCTGTGACTCTCCGTGGAGGCCGCGTGCCGGCCGGCCCGCACGGCGGCCGTGCGAAGCCGGTATCCGCGTCGCCGATCGCCGCATCGCGAAGCGATCCGCCGGGTTTGGCGGGAGGCGGGTGGCGCGGCCGTCCCACATCGGAACACGGCGTGGCCCTCACGCCTCCCGCGGCGGCGGGGCGGCGACCAGGGCTTCCAGGCCTTCCGCCTTCATCGCCGCCACGTCTCCGGCAAAAACCTCCATCACCGCGCCGCGGATCGCCGCCTGGCGGTCGGGCTGGGTGACGCGGGTGCCGGTGAGGTCGGTCACGTAGAACACGTCCACCGCCCGCTCGCCGAAGGTGGCCACGTGCGCCGAGGTGATGTTGAGGTTCAGGCGGTTCAGCGCCGTGGTCAACTCGTAGAGCAGGCCCGGCCGGTCGAGGCCGGTGACCTCGACCACGGTCTCGCGGCTCGACAGCGCGTTGTCGATCGCCACGTCCGGCGGGACCAGGAAGGTCTTGGCCCGGCCGGTGGAGGGCGGGTGCTTGTCGGCCACCAGCTCGGCGATCTTGATCTCGCCCTTGAGCGAGCGCTCGATCGAGGCGGTGATGCGCCGGCCGCGGCGCATTTCGTCCTCGTCGCGCTCGAAGGCGCGGGAGATGAAGATCGAATCGAGGGCGAAGCCGTCGCTCGTGGTGTAGGCCTGGGCGTCGACGATGTTGCCGCCGGACGCCGCGCAGGCCCCCGTGACGATGGCCAGCAGCCGCGGGTGGTCGGGGGAATACACCGTCAGCTCGGTGACGCCGCGGACCGGATCGGTCTCGACGTCGGTGGCGCTGGTGCGGCCGGCCTCGGTCGCCTGGCGGATGAAGCCGGCGTTCTTGAACTGGCGCACCCCGTCGACCTTCAGCCAGTAGGCCTGGGTGTGGCGCGCGGCGTAGGCGTCGAACGTGTCCGACGACCAGTCGGGCAGCTGCTCGCGCAGGGACATCTGGATCAGGCGGACCCGGTCGGTGCGGGCGATCTCGGAGTGCCCGCCCGAGAGCACCACCTCGGTCTCGTCGTAGAGGGTGCGGATCAGCGTGCCCTTCCACGCGGTCCAGACGCCGGGGCCGACGGCGGTGATGTCGGCCACCGTCAGGATCGTCAGCAGGCGCAGGCGCTCCAGCGTCTGCACCACGGCTGCGAACTTCTCGATGGTCTTCGGGTCCGAGAGGTCGCGGCTCTGGGCGGTCATCGACATCAGCAGGTGGTGCTCGACGAGCCAGGCCACCGTCTCGGTCTCGGCCTGGGTCAGGCCGAAGCGCGGGCACAGCTTCTCCGCGATCGCCGCGCCGGCGATGGAGTGGTCCTCGGGCCGGCCCTTGGCGATGTCGTGGAGCAGGATCGCCACGTAGAGCGCGCGGCGGTTGTGGATCGCGCCGACCAGCCGCGAGACCAGGGGGAACGGCTCGTCCCCGCGGCCGGAATCGATCGCGGCCAGCACGCCGAGCGCGCGCAGCAGGTGCTCGTCCACCGTGAAGTGGTGGTACATGTTGAACTGCATCATCGCCACGATCCGCCCGAAATCCGGGATGAAGCGGCCGAGCACCCCGGCCTCGTTCATCTGCCGCAGCACCGATTCCGGCGAGTTCCGCGAGGTCAGGATCTCGAGGAAGAGCCGGTTGGCCTCCTCGTCGGCGCGCAGTGCGTGGCCGATCAGGCGTAAGGAGCGGTTGGCCAGCCGCTTGGCGTCCGGGTGGATCGCGAGGTTGTGCCGGTCGGCGAGCCAGAACAGCCGCAGGAGGTTCACCGGGTCGCGCTCGAACGCGTCCTCGGCGCGCACGTTGACCCGGCCGTGATCGAGCCAGAAATCCTCCGCCTCGATCGCGGTGGCGCGGAACCGGTCGCGGAACTTGCCGATCCAGCGGTCGAGCACCGGCGTGCGCTTGGCGTGGCGCGCCTCGAGCTCGGCGCAGACGATGGCGGTGAGGTCGCCGACGTCCTTGGCAATCAGGAAGTAGGCCTTCATGAAGCGCTCGACGCCCGACAGGCCGCCGCGCGGCCCGAAGCCGAGCCGCTCGGCGATCTTCGGTTGCAGCCCGAAGGACAGCCGCTCCTCCGAGCGCCGCGTGACGAAGTGCAGGTGGCAACGCACCCGCCACAGGAACTCGTCGCAGCGCTCGAACAGGCGGTACTCCTCCGCCGTGAACAGGCCGGCGGCCACGAGCTCCACCTGGTCGCGCACCCGGTAGGTGTACTTGGCGATCCAGAACAGGGTGTTGAGGTCGCGCAAACCCCCCTTGCCGTCCTTGACGTTGGGCTCGACGAGATAGCGCGACGAGCCCGCCTTCGTGATGCGGCCGTCGCGCTCGCGCAGCTTCGCCTCGACGAACTCGTGGGCGGTGCCCATCACCAACTCGGCGTCGAAGCGCGTCACCAGCTCCTCGAACAGCACCCGCGAGCCGAACAGGTAGCGCGCCTCCAGGAGCGCCGTGCGGATCGTCATGTCCGCCTTCGCCTCGCGCAGGCACTCCTCGACCGAGCGGGTGGCGTGGCCGACCTTCAATTTCAGGTCCCACAGCACGTAGAGCATCGCCTCGACGACGCTCTCCGACCACGCGGTCTGCTTGTAGGGCAGCAGGAACAGCAGATCGATGTCCGAGCCCGGCGCCATCGTGCCCCGGCCGTAGCCGCCGGTGGCCACCACCGCGAGCTGCTCGCCGGTGGAGGGGTTGTCGTTCGGGTAGAGCCGCCAGACCACCGCGTCGTGGATCGCGCGCACCACCGCGTCGGTGAGGCTCGACAGCGTGCGGGCGCAACGCATGCCGTCGCGGTCCTTCAGCAGCTGCGCCTCGGCGGCCGCGTGGCCGGCCTCGATCACGCGCTTCAGCTCCGGCACCAGCACGGCGCGGAGCTTCGTCGGCTCACGGGCCTCGCGGTCCAGGGCGTCCAGAACCTTGTCGAGGGCGGCGACGGCGTCGAACATGGGTACCCGTTAGCATGAACTGCTGGTGCTGCCAGCGTGGCGCGCCATGGCACCACCGACACCGGCACTTCGGCGTGGAAGCAGAGACCAGGCCGTCCTTTGAGGCGGATCAATCGTTTGACATAAAGAACGAAGCTGCCTAGCTCGGATCGAACGCCCGATCCGAAAAGGACCTTTTCATGCGCCTCGCCCGCCGCGCGCTCCTCGGTGCCCTCGCGCTCGCCCTGCCCGCCCTCTCGCTGGCGGCCCGCGCCGCCGAGTTGAAGGAGGTGCGCCTCGACTGGGCGACCTACAACCCGGTCGGCCTCGTGCTGAAGGACAAGGGGTTCTTGGAGGAGGCGCTGAAGCCGAAGGGCATCACCGTGCGGTGGGTCCAGTCGCTCGGCTCCAACAAGGCGCTGGAATTTCTGAATGCCGGCGCGATCGACTTCGGCTCGTCGGCAGGCGCCGCCGCCCTGGTGGCACGCATCAACGGCAACCCGATCAAGGCGGTCTACGCCTTCTCGCGGCCGGAATGGACGGCGCTCGTCACCCGCAAGGACAGCGGCATCGCGCGGGTCGCCGACCTCAAGGGCAAGCGCATCGCCGTCACCCGCGGCACCGACCCGCACATCTTCCTGATCCGCGCGCTTCAGGGCGCGGGCCTGACCGAGCGCGACGCCAAGCTCGTCCTGCTCCAGCACGCCGACGGCCGCACGGCGCTCGACCGCGGCGACGTCGACGCCTGGGCCGGCCTCGACCCGATGATGGCTGCGGCCGAGATCGAGAACGACGACGTGCTGTTCTTCCGCGACGCCAGCGCCAACACCTGGGGCCTGCTCGACGTACGCGAGGCGTTCGCGAAGGAGAACCCGGAGCTCGTCCGCACGGTGATCGCCGCCTACGAGCGGGCGCGGCTGTTCTCGATCCAGAACCCCGACGCGCTGAAGGCGGCTTTGATCTCCGCGACCAAGCTGCCCGAGCCGGTGATCGCCCGCCAGGTCGCGCGCACCGACCTCTCCGAGCCCGCGCTCGGCAAGGCCCAGGCGGACTCGATCCGCGCGGCCGGACTCGCCCTGCAGCAGGCCGGCATCATCCCCGCTGGCACCGACGTCCCGGCGGCGGTCGACGGACTGATCGACACGGCCTTCAACCCGACGGCGGCGCGGTAGGCGCAAGCCGCATCGGGGCCGCCCCGATGCGCGTTTCGGCGGTTTGGATTGGGCCACGAACCACGTCGAGGCTCCTTCTCCCAGGGGGAGAAGGGTGGGATGAGGGGCGTGCCCCATCCGGAGAGATCATGCCCCTCACCCTGTCCCTCTCCCCTTGGGAGAGGGGACCAGCGCCTCGTCCAACGCCGAACGAACCCTTGCATCCGATCGCACGCAATTCGGTCGTGGCCGAGGCGGGGCGCTGAGGCCCAGGCGGTGCTATAGAGCCGCCGACCCTCCAGCCCGCGACGGCCCGATGTTCCACCTTCCCGAGTTCGACGCCCGATGACCGGACCCGCGGCCGCCCCCATGGCGAACGTTGCACCTGTCGTCGCCCCACGGGCCGGGCGCGCGTCGCGCTTCGGCTGGGCGGGCCTCGGCCTGTTGCTTCCGCTGATCCTGGCTCTCGGCTGGGAGGCGGCCGTGCGGGCCGGCCTGGCGCAGGGGCGCCTGCTGCCGCCGCCGAGCCGGATCGCGGCGACGTTGTGGGACCTCGCCCGCTCCGGCGACCTGTGGATGCACGTCTCGGCGACGTTGGTTCGCGTCGGCCTCGGCTTCGCGCTCGGGGCGGTGGCGGGGATCGTCGTGGGCGCGCTCACCGCGACCCTTCCGACCCTGCGGCGGCTCGTCGATCCGAGCCTGCAGGCGTTGCGCGCGGTGCCTTCGCTCGCCTGGGTGCCGCTGTTCATCCTGTGGTTCGGCATCCTCGAGACGCCGAAGGTGACGCTGATCGCGGTCGGCGTGTTCTTCCCGGTCTATGTCGGGGTCGCCGGCGCCATCGCCTCGGTCGATCGCAAGCTCGTCGAGGTGGGACGGATCTTCCGCCTGTCGCGGGCGGCGCAGGTGAGGCGCATCCTGCTTCCGGCGGTGCTGCCGGCCACAGTCACGGCGTTGCGCACCGGGCTCGGCCTCGGCTTCCTGTTCGTGGTCGCGGCGGAGCTGATGGGAGCATCCGAGGGTCTTGGCTACCTGCTGATCGACGGGCAGCAATTCTCCAAGCCCGAGCAAATCCTGGCCGCGATCATCGCCTTCGCGGTGGCGGGAAAGCTCGCCGACGCGCTGCTGGTGGCGCTGACGAACCCGCTGGTGCGGTGGCAGGACACGGCACGCGACGCCTTATAGAAGATCCAGTGCGCGACGTGCTTGGCGATCGCGCAGAACGTCAGTCGCGCTCGGGCTCGTCCGTCTCGACCGGGTCGCGGTCGTGGACTGCGCGGGCGTGCCCAGTGACCGGCGGGAACAGCTCGGCCAGCCCCGCGGCCACGCCGTAGAGCACCGGATCCGAGCCGGGGCCGGAGTGCGGCGGGTGGAGATCGCTCTTGACCATGGAATCCGTCACCTTGGGCGCCCCGTCCATCCTGTTGCCAGCGCCGACGTAAGCCTGACAGACAGCCCCCCGGCTGCCCCTAGGGTTTGTCAAGTCGGACTTTGGTCCAAGGTTTCATGCGGGCGAAAAGAAATTTCCGCTGTGCTCACCCGCGGTTGCAGGCGAAAATCGATCACCATTGGCCAGCAGGCGTCGGAATGCCGCGCAAACCGGTAGTTTATTGCACGGCACCATCCATGGCTTCGAGGTGAGGGGGCGTGTTGCAGCGCAGCATGACAAATCGGACGCGTTGAAAATGCCTTGATGGATGGCCTCTACATAGGGAAACGTCCGGTCGGACAGCCGGTTTCGACAGGCGTCCTTTGTCGAACGACCAATCTGCACGATTGAATGCAATCGGCATTTCTGTTCCAGTCGTCCCTTAGAACAGGAACAATCTGGGCAGGAAATCATGCCGCGTTTCGAGCCCTGGGATGGCCAGCGCGCCTCCGGGATCATCGCCGAGCACAGCCATCTGGAGGGCGCCACCCTCCCGATCCTGCACGCGCTGCAGGAGACCTTCGGCTACGTCGATGCCGGCGCCGTGCCGCTGATCGCGGATGCGCTCAATCTGTCGCGGGCCGAGGTCCACGGCTGCATCACCTTCTACCACGACTTCCGCGCACACCCGGCCGGCCGTCACGAGGTGAAGCTGTGCCGCGCGGAGGCGTGCCAGGCCATGGGCTCGGACCGGCTCCACGCCGAGATCCTGTCGCGCCTCGGCACGGGTTGGCATGGCACGACCAGCGACGGCAACGCCACCGTCGAGCCGGTCTACTGCCTCGGCCTGTGCTCGAACGCCCCGGCGGCCCTCGTCGACGGCGAGCCGATCGCGCGGCTCACCGCAGACAGCCTCGAAGCGGCCCTGAGCGAGGCGCGCGCATGAGCACGGCCATGAGCATCACCCTCTACGTCCCCCGCGACGCCGTCGCGCTGGGCCTCGGCGCCAACCGCGTCGCCCGGGCGCTGTTTTCCGGCGCCGAGCGCCGCGGCCTCGACGTGTCGATCGTCCGCACCGGTTCGCGCGGCCTGTTCTGGCTGGAGCCGATGGTCGAGGTCGCGACGCCCGAGGGCCGCGTCGCCTACGGCCCGGTGACGCCCGCCGACATCGACGCCCTGCTCGATGCTGGCCTCGCGGAGGGCGGCGAGCACCCGCTGCGCCTCGGCGACCCGGAGAAGATCCCGTTCCTGGCCCGCCAGCAGCGGCTCACCTTCCACCGCTGCGGCGTGATCGATCCGGTCTCGGTCGACGACTACAAGGCACATGGCGGCTATCGCGGCCTCGAGGCCGCGCTTCGGCTCGGCCCCGAGGGCACCGTCGGCGAAGTCCGCGAATCCGGCCTGCGCGGCCGCGGCGGCGCCGGCTTCCCGGCCGGCATCAAGTGGAACACGGTGATGCTGGCGCAGTCGCACCAGAAATACGTGGTTTGCAACGCCGACGAGGGCGATTCCGGCACCTTCGCCGACCGGATGATGATGGAGGGCGACCCCTTCAACCTCATCGAGGGCATGACCATCGCCGCCGTCGCGGTCGGCGCGACCCGGGGCTACATCTACCTGCGTTCGGAATACCCGCAGGCCTTCGCCACGCTGAAGGAGGCGATCGCCAACGGCATCGCGGCGGGCGTGCTCGGCGACGACGTGATGGGCTCCGGCAAGAGCTTCCACCTCGAGGTGCGGCTCGGCGCGGGCGCCTACATCTGCGGCGAGGAGACTTCCCTGCTGGAGAGCCTCGAGGGCAAGCGCGGCATCGTCCGCGCCAAGCCCCCGATCCCGGCGCTGAAGGGCTTCCTCGGCCAGCCGACGCTGGTCAACAACGTGATGACCTTCACGGCCACGCCCTGGATCCTGGAGCACGGCGCCAAGGCCTACGCCGACTACGGCATGGGCCGCTCCCTCGGCACCCTGCCGATCCAGCTCGGAGGCAACGTGAAGCACGGCGGCCTGATCGAGACCGCCTTCGGCATCACGCTGCGCGAAGTCATCGAGGGCTACGGCGGCGGCACCTTCTCCGGCCGTCCGGTGCGGGCGGTACAGGTCGGCGGGCCGCTCGGGGCCTACTTCCCCGACCACCTGCTCGATACGCCCCTCGACTACGAGGCGATGGCGGCCAAGAAGGGCCTGGTCGGCCATGGCGGCATCGTCGTGTTCGACGACACCGTCGACATGGCCAAGCAGGCCCGCTTCGCCTTCGAGTTCTGCGCCACGGAATCCTGCGGCAAGTGCACCCCGTGCCGCATCGGCGCGACCCGCGGCGTCGAGACGATGGACAAGGTCATCGCCGGGATCAGCCCGGAGAAGAACCTCACCGTCATCGCCGACCTCTGCGAGGTCATGACCGACGGTTCGCTTTGCGCCATGGGCGGGCTCACGCCGATGCCCGTGATGAGCGCGATCACCCATTTCCCCGAAGACTTTTCGCGCGCGGGCGACCTGCCCGTCGCGGCGGAATAGGGAGGCGTCCATGGCCCTCATCAAAGAGATCGACTACGGCACCCCGATCCGCGTCAGCGATCAGACGGTGACGCTGAGCATCGACGGCATGGACGTCACCGTCCCGGCCGGAACGTCGGTGATGGCGGCGGCGATGAACGCCGGCACGCAGATCCCGAAGCTGTGCGCGACGGATTCGCTGGAGCCGTTCGGCTCCTGCCGCCTCTGCCTCGTGGAGATCGAGGGGCGGCGCGGCACGCCGGCCTCCTGCACCACGCCGGCCGAGAACGGCATGGTCGTGCGGACGCAGACCGACAAGCTCGCCAAGCTCCGCAAGGGCGTGATGGAGCTCTACATCTCCGATCACCCGCTGACCTGCCTGACCTGCGCCGCCAACGGCGACTGCGAGCTGCAGGACATGGCCGGCGTCGTCGGCCTGCGCGACGTGCGCTACGGCTACGACGGCGACAACCACGTCGCGCCGACGGCGGAAAAGTACCTGCCGAAGGACGAGTCGAACCCGTACTTCACCTACGACCCGTCGAAGTGCATCGTCTGCAACCGCTGCGTCCGCGCCTGCGAGGAGGTGCAGGGCACCTTCGCGCTCACCATCGAGGGCCGCGGCTTCGACAGCCGTGTCGCCGCCGGCAACACCAACTTCATGGAATCCGAGTGCGTGTCCTGCGGCGCCTGCGTCCAGGCCTGCCCGACCGCGACGCTCCAGGAGAAGTCGATCCACGAGCACGGCCAGCCCGAGCATTCGGAGGTGACCACCTGCGCCTATTGCGGCGTCGGCTGCTCGTTCAAGGCGGAGATGCAGGGCACCAAGATCATCCGCATGGTGCCCTACAAGGGCGGCAAGGCCAACGAGGGCCATAGCTGCGTCAAGGGCCGCTTCGCCTACGGCTACGCCACCCACAAGGACCGCATCACAAAACCGATGATCCGCGAGAAGATCACGGATCCCTGGCGCGAGGTGTCGTGGGAGGAGGCGATCGATCGCGCGGCCTCCGAGTTCAAGCGCATCCAGGCGACCTACGGCAAGGACTCGGTCGGCGGCATCACCTCGTCGCGCTGCACAAACGAGGAGGCCTACCTCGTCCAGAAGCTCGTGCGCGCCGCCTTCGGCAACAACAACGTCGACACCTGCGCCCGCGTCTGCCACTCGCCGACCGGCTACGGCCTGATGTCGACGCTCGGCACCTCGGCCGGCACCCAGGACTTCAAGTCGGTCGAGCAGTCCGACGTGATCCTGGTGATCGGCGCCAACCCGACCGACGGCCACCCGGTCTTCGGCTCGCGGATGAAGCGGCGCCTGCGCGAGGGCGCCAAGCTCATCGTCGCCGACCCGCGCAAGATCGACCTGGTGAAGTCGCCCCACATCAAGGCGACGCACCACCTGCCGCTGAAGCCCGGCTCCAACGTCGCCTTCATCAACTCCATGGCGCACGTGATCGTCACCGAGGGGCTGATCGACGAGGCCTACGTGCGCGAGCGCTGCGACCTCGCCGAGTTCGAGTCCTGGGCCCGCTTCATCGCCGACGAGCGCCACTCGCCGGAGGCGCAGGCGCAGTACACGGGCATCGACCCGGCCGAGCTCCGCGCCGCCGCCCGGCTCTACGCCACCGGCGGCAACGCCGGTATCTATTATGGGCTGGGCGTCACCGAGCACAGCCAGGGCTCGACCATGGTGATGGGCATGGCCAACATCGCCATGGCCACCGGCAATATCGGCAAGCTCGGCGCCGGCGTGAACCCGCTGCGCGGCCAGAACAACGTCCAAGGCTCGTGCGACATGGGCTCGTTCCCGCACGAGCTGCCGGGCTACCGCCACGTCTCGGACGACGCCACCCGCGAGAGCTTCGAGGCGCTCTGGGGGGCCAAGCTCGACAACGCGCCGGGCCTGCGCATCACCAACATGCTCGACGAGGCCGTCGATGGCGGCTTCAAGGGCATGTACATCCAGGGCGAGGACATCGCCCAGTCGGACCCGGACACCCACCACGTCACGTCCGGCTTGATGGCGATGGAATGCATCGTCATCCAGGACCTGTTCCTGAACGAGACCGCCAAGTACGCCCACGTCTTCCTGCCCGGTGCCTCGTTCCTGGAGAAGGACGGCACCTTCACCAACGCCGAGCGCCGCATCAGTCGCGTGCGCAAGGTGATGCCGCCGATGGGCGGCTACGGCGACTGGGAGGGCACGATCCTGCTCTCCAAGGCGCTCGGCTACGAGATGAACTACAGCCACCCGTCCGAGATCATGGACGAGATCGCCTCGCTCACCCCGAGCTTCGCCGGCGTCTCCTTCGCCAAGCTCGACGAACTCGGCTCGGTGCAGTGGCCCTGCAACGACAAGGCGCCGATGGGCACGCCGATGATGCACGTCGACCGGTTCGTGCGGGGCCTCGGCCGCTTCATGATCACCGAGTTCGTCGCCACCGAGGAGCGCACGGGGGCGAAGTTCCCGCTCATCCTCACCACCGGCCGGATCCTGTCGCAGTACAACGTCGGCGCGCAGACGCGCCGCACCGAGAACTCGCGCTGGCACGAGGAGGACGTGCTGGAGATCCATCCGTTCGACGCCGAGGTCCGCGGCGTCGTCGACGGCGACCTGGTCTCGCTGGAGAGTCGGTCCGGCGACATCGCGCTCAAGGCCAAGATCACCGAGCGGATGCAGCCGGGCGTGGTCTACACCACCTTCCACCACGCCAAGACCGGTGCCAACGTCATCACCACCGACTTCTCGGATTGGGCGACCAACTGCCCCGAGTACAAGGTGACGGCGGTGCAGGTGCGGCGCACCAACCGTCCCTCGGATTGGCAGGCGAAGTTCTACGAGGAGGACTTCTCGCTGACCCGCATCGCGCAGGCGGCGGCGGAGTAGGAAGGCGACGCGCACCCTCTCCCATGGGGAGAGGGTTGGGATGAGGGGCGTGACCTACCCGGAGAGGTCACGCCCCTCATCCTGTCCTTCTCCCCCTGGGAGACGGGACCCGCGATCGGTTCGGGCCGCGATGTGTCCAGAAGGTTTTTGAAGGTCTGTCGATGAGCGCGCTGACGAGCGACGAGAAGCTGGTGCGGATGGCCAACCAGATCGCCTCCTTCTTCCGGTCCTATCCGGACGAGGAGGCGGTGACCGGCATCCACAACCACGTGATCGCCTTCTGGACGCCGAAGATGGTGGCGAGCCTGACCGCCTGCCTGCCGGCCATGGGCGAGCGCGTCGACCCGCTCGTGGTGCGCGCGATGCGCGAGGGCCGGACCGAGGCCGAGAGCCCGGTGCGCGCCGCCACCCGCGACCCGCAGAAGCTCGGCGAAGGTGCGAGCGACGCCGGTTGACGGCCCTGCACTTTTGTCACCCGCCCAAGGATGAATTTTGCATTCTGCGGTAGGCCACGGATAGTCTCGGACCAGCGCGGCATCTAGATTTCCTAGCAAGACGGCCCGCACAACAGGGCCGCTTGAAGGGGAAACCTCAGCGATGACTGCACGGACGGTCGACGTCACCCTCCTGCCCGAACGGACGCCGTCCTGGCTGTCGCGCGAGGCCACGATCGCGAAGCCCGGGTTCAACCGCTGGCTGGTGCCGCCGGCGGCCCTCGCGATCCACCTCTGCATCGGCATGGCCTACGGCTTCTCGGTGTTCTGGCTGCCGCTCTCGCGCGCCATCGGCATCACCGCGTCGAAGGCCTGCCCGGACATGTCGCTGGCCACCGCCCTGGTGACCACCACCTGCGATTGGCGGGTGGCGGACCTCGGCTGGATGTACACCCTCTTCTTCGTCTTCCTCGGGGCTTCCGCCGCCGTGTTCGGCGGCTGGCTCGAGCGGGCGGGCCCGCGCAAGGCCGGCATCGCGGCCGCGCTCTGCTGGTGCGGCGGCATGGCGATCTCGGCGCTCGGCATCCTCACCCACCAGCTCTGGATGATGTGGCTCGGCTCGGGCGTGATCGGCGGCATCGGCCTCGGTCTCGGCTACATCTCCCCGGTCTCGACCTTGATCAAGTGGTTCCCGGACCGGCGTGGCATGGCAACCGGCATGGCGATCATGGGCTTCGGCGGCGGCGCGCTGATCGGCTCGCCGCTGGCCGCCATGCTCATGGACGCGTTCAAGGGCCCGACCTCGGTCGGCGTGTGGCAGACCTTCCTGATGATGGCCGCCGGCTACTTCGTGTTCATGATGGCGGGCGCCCTCGGCTACCGCGTCCCCCCGTCCGGCTGGAAGCCCGAGGGCTGGAGCCCGGCGCCGGCCAAGGCGGGGATGATCACCAACGGCCAGGTCCACCTCGACGACGCGCACAAGACCCCGCAGTTTTGGCTGATCTGGGCGGTGCTGTGCCTCAACGTCTCGGCGGGCATCGGCGTCATCGGCATCGCCTCGCCGATGCTGCAGGAGATCTTCGGCGGCCGTCTCGTCGGCGCGCCGGGCGTGGGCTTCGCCGCCCTCGATGCCGGGCAGAAGGCGCAGGTCGCCGCGATCGCGGCCGGCTTCGTCGGGCTGCTGTCGCTGTTCAACATCGGTGGCCGGTTCTTCTGGGCTTCGATGTCGGACAAGCTCGGGCGCAAGACCACCTACGCGATCTTCTTCGCGCTGGGCATCGCGCTCTACGCGGCCGCACCGTCCTTCGCGGCGGCCGGGTCGCAGGCGCTGTTCGTGCTCGCGTTCTGCATCATCCTGTCGATGTACGGCGGCGGGTTCGCCACGGTGCCGGCCTACCTCGCCGACATCTTCGGCACGCAGTTCGTCGGCGCGATCCACGGGCGGCTGCTCACCGCGTGGTCGACGGCGGGCATCGTCGGGCCGGTGGTGGTCAACTACATCCGCCAGGCGCAGGTCGACGCCGGCGTCACCGGCTCGCGCCTCTACGACGGCACCATGTACATCCTCGCGGGCATGCTGGCGCTCGGCTTCGTCGCCAACCTGCTGGTGAGACCGCTCAAGCCCAAGTGGTTCATGTCGGACGCCGACGTGGCGGCGCTGAACAGCCGGGGCGCGGCCGGGGCGATCCCGTCGGGCTCCTTCGGTATCGGCCGGGGCGGGTTGAGCGCGACGGCGCTCGCGGCCTGGGCCGTCGTTGGCATCCCGATCGCCTGGGGCGTGTGGACGACGCTCGCCAAGGCGCTGATCCTGTTCCGCTGAGCGGGCGGGGCCGGCCGAATGGGTATAGCCTTCCCGGCACGCCGCCGGGGAGGGCGCCATGATCGACAAGCTCGACTTTCTGCTCGCGCTTTCGCGGGAGCAGCATTTCGGCCGCGCCGCCGAGACCTGCGGCGTGACCCAGCAGACCCTGTCGGCGGGCGTGAAGCAGCTCGAGAACCGCTTCGGGGTCCAGCTCGTGCGGCGCGGCTCGCGCTTCCAGGGATTTACCCCGGAGGGCGAGCGGGTGCTCGAATGGGGCCGGCGCATCGTCGCCGACAGCCGCGCCATGCACGAGGATGTCGCGGGCCTGCGCCGGGGCCTCACCGGGCACCTGCGCATCGCCGCGATCCCGACCGCGCTGCCGATGGTGGCGAGCCTGACGACGCCCTACCGCGAGAAGCACCCCGACGTGCGGCTGACGGTGGAATCGACCACCTCGGCCGACATCTTCTCGCTGATCGAGAACCTGGAGGCCGACGCCGGGCTGACCTACCTCGACAACGAGCCGCTCGGCCGGGTGATCTCCGTGCCGCTCTACCGCGAGCGCTACCGGCTGCTCACCGCGGAGGGCGGCGCCTTCGACGACCGCGCCTCCGTGACCTGGGCCGAGATCGGCCGCCTGCCGCTCTGCCTGCTCACGCCCAACATGCAGAACCGGCGCATCATCGACCAGCAGATCCGCGAGGCCGGCGGCGAGCCCTCGGCCTCGCTCGAATCGAACTCGATGATCGTGCTGATGACCCATGTCCGCACGCTCAAGTGGGCGAGCGTGATGCCGGCCATCCTCGCCGACGCGCTGGGGCCGATGGTCGGCGTGCGCGCGGTGCCGATCGTCGCGCCGGAGCTGGAGCACACGATCGGCCTGGTGGCGCCCCGGCGCGAGCCCTCCACCCCGATGATCACGGCGCTGGTCGCCATCGCCCGGACGCTGGCGAAGACCCTGGACGCACCGGACGCGTAAAAACGAAAAAGGCCGCCCCGGTCGGGGGCGGCCTCGCGGTCCGATCCGGGGTGCCGGACCGAAAGGGTCTACTTGATCTTCGACTCCTTGAAGTCGACGTGCTTGCGCACGACCGGGTCGTACTTGCGCTGCGTCAGCTTCTCGGTCTGCGTGCGGGAGTTCTTCTTGGTGACGTAGAAGTAGCCCGTGTCGGCGGTGGAGACGAGCTTGATCTTGACGGTGACGGCCTTGGCCATGGCGGCGCTCCTGGTGCTTGCGGCATTCCGCATGCGCGAAACGCAAAAGGGCCGGGCGTGGCCGGCCAAATACCGGCGGGTGAATGCCCGATCGGGCCTGGGTCGTCAAGTTGGCGGCTTGGCCGGGGCATGTGCCGCTCGAATTGAGGAGCACGCGGCCACATGTTATGTGTATGCGCATGCCGCGTCTTTTGCCCAATCCCGAATCGGTCACGCCGCGCGTCCTGCAGGTGCGTGAGAAGGCGGTCCCGACGCCGAAGCAGGCGCGCCAAGCCGCGAAGGGTGTCGCCCTCGCGCGCCGGCTGAGAGGGGCCGCCGACCGTCACGAAGCCGGTCAGGCGGGCGAGGACGTTACGGATTTGTCGTCAGCCGACTTCATCGCGCACCTGCGCCGCTGATCGTCGCCCCTCGTCGCCATGCTGATCCGGCAGAAACTGAGCCGGCTCGAGGCGAAGCCGAAGAAGGTCCTGTTGTCGCCCACTTTTCGCGACCCGGCGGGGATCGCACGGAACGACGGTTTCGCGGCCAACATCGACCTGATCCGCAAATGCATCGCCAACGGCACGCCGCTGCCCTCAGGCTACTACAGCAAGGTGGCCGGCCTGCGCATGGACACGATGCTCGCGAACTTCGGGATCATGCACCTGCATCTCGGCCGATCGAACACCAGCGAGCTGCTCTGGCTCGTCCAGTACCCGGACCACGTCGTCTTCCTCGAACTGAGCGATCACAAGCCATTCGATCAGCGGCCGGTCGGTGGACGCTTCAACCAATACCACTCCGGGGGTCTCATCACCCGCGAGAAGGAGATCGACGCTGCGGCCGCAGCCGGCAAGGCGGCACGCCTCACCTACGGTGAGAAGATCCGATTGGGCCTCATCAAGCGGCCGACGAAGCCGGGCTCATGATCCTGTGTGGACCATCCGGCCCCAGGTCCGTTCCAGATGTCTTTGACCAAGGCCGTCATTCCCGCGGACGCCGGCGTTCCAGTTCCTATGAAGGCCCCTCCTTCATCGCGTCCTACAGCACCGTGCGCTCGCGCCGTCCGTGGCGTTCGGCGTGGAACGGGATTTGGCGATAGGGCGCGAAGTCGACCGCGACCTGCGCCTCCAGCTCATCGAGGATCATGCCGGTGATGGTCGGCAGGTCGAGTTTTCGCGCAGCCGCGAAGGTGAACCAGGCGAGCTCCGTGAATTCGGAAGTGTCCGAGACCCGGCCCGGCTCCTCGGCGGCCACCGCGCGGCGGTCGACCGTGAAGAAGCGGGTGTCGAAGCGGCGCACGCGCTTGGGCGGGGTGATCGCCCGGGCGACGAAGTGCAGGGCCTCGAGGTTCGGCAGCACGCCGTGCGTCGCGAAGGCCTCCCAGCCGGCGGGCACGTCCTCGGGCGGGCCGTATTCGCGGGTGCCGACGAGCAGGCCGGTCTCCTCGAAGGTCTCGCGGATGGCGGCGAGCGCGAGCGCGCGGCCGAGATGGTGGGGGGGGCGCGTCACCTGCCGGGTCAGCGCGGCCTCGGCGTAGTCGGGGAGGGCGCCGGCCACCGGCATGCGCTTGTCGCCCGGCTCGATCCGGCCGCCGGGAAACACGAACTTGCCCGGCATGAAGGCGAGGCCGGCGTTGCGGCGGCCCATCAGCACCTTCGCCGCGCGCGCGCGGCGATCCAGCACGATCAGCGTGGCGGCGTCGCGCGGGCGCAACGCCGCGGATGGTTTCGGCTTAGGGCCGGAAGAGGGGGGACGCGCCGTCGAGGCCGGGTCGGTCAAGGTGCGCGTCCTCCGGCCCCGCTTCGGGCTTAGCTCCCGGTAGCGTGGCGAAGCCGTGCATGCCAAGGGCGTATTGCAGCCCGACCACCGCGCCCTTCACCGGCTGGAGCAACCCGAGCGCCATCGCCAGCGTCACCACCGGCCAGACGCTGAGCGAGACCCAGAGCGGCACGTCGTAGTTCAGCTCCGATTCGAGGATCAGGTAGCCGATCACGTGGGCGACCACGAAGATCACCAGGTAGGGCGGCAGGTCGTCGGCGCGGTGGTGGTGCATCTCGAGCCCGCAGGCGTCGCATTCGGGCCGGACCTTGAGGTAGCGCCCGAAGATCCGGCCTTCGCCGCAATGCGGGCAGCGGCCGACGAAGCCCCGCGCCATCGAACGGACCAGGCCGGTGCGGGTGGAGGGCTCGCTCATCATGCCGTCACCATACACCCGGCCGCCTCACCGGCGCGAGCCGCGGTGACGCGTACCCGTGTTGCGGATGCCGGCGGGGCGACCGCTCGGGGCGGCCTTGAAGGCGCGGCCGCCGGGCGCCTTGGTGCCGGCGGACTTGGTGCCCGCCCGCGTGCGCCCGTCCGACAACAGCTCGAACCGCAGCGCGCCGGCGACCGGGGCGGCCTCCACCAGCTTCACCTCGACCTTGTCGCCCAGCCGGAAGGTCTCGCCGGTGCGCTCGCCGACCAGGGCGTGGCGGCCTTCCTCGTGGCGGAAGTAGTCGGCGCCCAGCGTCGAGATCGGCACGAAGCCGTCGGCGCCGGTGTCGGCCAGCTTGATGAACAGGCCGGCCCGCGTCACGCCTGCGATCTGGCCGTGGAAGCTCGCGCCGACCCGGTCGGCGAGGTGGTGGGCGATCAGCCGGTCGATGGTCTCGCGCTCGGCCGCCATGGCGCGGCGCTCGGCCGCCGAGATCTGCTCGCCGACCTGTGCGAGGTCGGCCGCCGTCACGTCCGGCGAGAGCCCGTCCGAGCCCATGCGCCCCGCCGTGATCAGCGCCCAGTGGACGACGAGGTCGGCGTAACGCCGGATCGGCGAGGTGAAGTGGGCGTAGCGGCGCAGGTTCAGCCCGAAATGCCCGAGGTTCTCGGACGCGTAGACGGCCTGGGCCTGGCTGCGCAGCACCACCTCGTTGATGAACAGCGCGTGCTCGGTCTCGGCCACCGCCCCCAGGATGCGGTTGAACAGCGCCGGGCGCAGCGCGCCCTCCTTCGGCAGCTTGACGCCGACGGAGGCGAGCACTTCGCCCAGAGCCCGCATCTTCTCGATCGCCGGCTCGTCGTGCACCCGGTAGATCAGCACCTGACGTGCCGCCTCCAGGGTCTCGGCCGCCGCGACGTTGGCCTGGATCATGAACTCTTCGATCAGCCGGTGCGCGTCGAGGCGCTCCGGCACGATCACCCGGTCGACCGCCCCGTCGGCGGTGAGCAGCACCTTGCGCTCCGGCAGGTCGAGGGCCAGCGGCCCGCGCCTGTCGCGCGCTTCCTTCAACGCGGCGTAGGCGGCCCAGAGCGGGCGGAGCGCCCCATCGAGCAGCGCGTTGGCCGCATCGTCGCCGTGCCCGTCGATCGCCGCCTGCGCCTGCGCGTAGGAAAGCTTTGCGCGCGAGCGCATCATCACCCGGTGGAAACTGTGCTTCCGCTTGGTCCCGTCGGCCGCGACCACCATCAGCACCGCGAGCGCCGGGCGGTCCTCGCCCTCGCGCAAGCTGCACAGGTCGTTGGAGATGCGCTCGGGCAGCATCGGCACGACGCGATCGGGGAAGTAGACCGAGTTGCCGCGCTCCAGCGCCTCGCGGTCGAGGCTGGTGCCGGGGCGGACGTAGGCTGCCACATCCGCGATCGCCACCGTGACGACGAAGCCGCCGGGGTTGCCCGCGTCGTCGTCGGCTTGCGCCATCACGGCGTCGTCGTGGTCCTTGGCGTCCGGCGGGTCGATGGTCAGCAGCGGCCGGTCGCGCCAATCCTCGCGGCCCTTCATCGTGGCGGGCTTGGCCGCATCCGCTTCAGCCAGCGTCGCCTCCGCGAACACGTGCGGGATGTGGTGGAGGTGCAGCGCGATCAGGCTCACCGCCTTCTCGGAGCCCAGCGAGCCGAGGCGCTCGCGCACCCGGCCGCGCGGGAGGCCGAAGCGGGTCTCGCGCTCCAGCGTGACGCTGACGAGGTCGCCCTCGCGGGCCTCGCCCTCCTCGCCGGGCGGGATCAGGATCTCGCGCCCCTGCGCGCGCTTCTCCACCGGCACGATGCGCCCGCCCTGGGCGCCCTCGCGGAACACGCCGATGATCTCGGCCTTGTTCTTGCCGATCACCTTGACGACGCGGCCGGTGTAGCGCCCGTCGGCGCCGTCCGGCTCGACCTTCAGAAGCGCCCGGTCGCCGATGCCGGCGGTCAGCCCCCTCGGCTTGCGGCCGCCGCGCGGGGTGTGGAGCACGATGGTCGGCGGCTTGCCCTTGCCAGAATCCCACTCGGCGGGGAAGGCCAGGAAGTCGCCGTTGCGGTCGCGTGAGCGGATGTCGGCCAGCACCACCGGCGGCAGGCGCCCGGCCTTCGACAGGCCGCCGCGCCCGCGGGCGATGTCGCCGTCCTCCTCGATCTCCTTGAGGATGCGCTTCAGCCCGATCTTGTCGGCGCCCTTGATGCCGAAGGCCTGCGCGATCTCGCGTTTGCCGACCGTGTCCGTCGCCTGCGCGATGAACGCGACGATCTGCTCGCGCGAGGGCAGGGAGGGTTCACCCACCTGGGTGTCGATGCGTCTGGCCAAAGGCTTTGGGCTCGCTCGCGCCGCGCGCGGCGACGGTTCTGTTCGGGGATCGCGATCGAGGACCGCGCTTGTCATCCCCAACATGGTGCTGCGCCCGATCCGGAGCAACATCGGCGCGGCCCGCCCTCAACAGGCGTCGGCCGCCGACGCCGGCCCTCAGCCGGTCGAGGCCGACTTGCGGATCGTCTCGACGGCGGAATCCACGTCGAAGCCGGGGGCGGTGAGGTCGTCGAGAGCGAACGGCGCGGCGCGCGGCAGGGTCAGGTTGACCTGGCCCTCGGCGTCGCGGAACTCCGGCGCCTCGGCCGCCCGGATCGCCAGAGTCCAGGCGCCGTCCACGCGCACCGAGGCGGCGTCGGGCGGGTCGGCCGCCAGCGCCGCGAGCTTGGCCCGCGCCGCGTCGCGGCAGGCGAGGCTCGTGCGGTCGTCGGAGATCAGCGCCGCCCTAATCAGCTCGGCCAGGGCGTCCCGGACCCGCTCCACGCTCTCGTTCATGCCTTTGCCCGCCTCGCGACCGCCACTCGCCTGAGGCCTTGGCAATCGCGGTGCCAGACGGGGCTCAGTACGGCGTGCCCTTCTGCCGCTGGGCCTTCAGCGCCTCGGCGTACCAGGTCAGCTCGTCGAGGAACCGGCCCGCGGCCTTGGTGAGCCAGGGCTCGGCGGCCGTGCCGGCCTCGTCCAGCGCCTTGCCGACCCGCGGCACCGGCAGCAGCGAGGGGATGCTCGGCATGCCGAGCTCGGCCAGCATCGCCCGGAGCTGCATCGCCGCGCGGACGCCGCCGTACTGCCCGGCCGAGTAGCAGCAGATCGCCGAGGGCCGCCAGAAATACTCCTCCAGGAAGTGGTCGAGGGTGTTCGACAGGGCCGGCGGCACCGAATGGTTGTACTCGGCCGAGACCACCACGAAGGCGTCGGCACGGCGGTAGAGCTCCGCCAGCGCCTCGAGCTTCGGCGGCGCCTCACCCTTCGGGTGCTCCTTGTACATCCGGTCGAGCAGCGGCAGCTGCAGCGCGGCGGGGTCGACCAGCGGCGCCTCCCAGCCGCGCGCCTCCAGCTGCGCGATCAGGAAGCGCGCGACGCGAAGGCCCTGCCGGTCGGAGCGGACCGAGCCGAGGATCACGGGGCAGACGAGGGCCATGGGGACGGTCTCCTGCTGGGTGCGCCGGCTAGCAGCCGCCGCCGAAGCTTCAGGATAGCACGCGCAGGCCGCCGGGCGTCGCGATCTCGGCGCGGTAGCCGAACGCCCCGGCCCGGACCGTCGGAGCGTCCGCGAGGTCGAGCGTCCGGTACAGCGCGGCGATCCGGTCGGGGTCGGGGTGCGTGAGCGTCAGGCCGGCGAGCCGGCAGCCGAGGTCGGGCATCGCGGCGGCCGGGTGCGGCCCGTCGCCCCACGTCATCGGGCAGGGCAGGGCGCCGTCCTCGGGCCAGGCGCCGTCGGGGCGGACGGCGAAACGCCAGGTCAAGGCGCCGCGGCTCACGGCGAGCGCGTCCCCGAACAGCCCGGGATGCCGGCGGAGCAGGCGATCGAGGTCGTCGGTGCGGGCGACCCAGCCGCGCAGGCGCCGGCCGGCCTCCCAGTCGGCCCGCACGCGGTCGCGGTCGTCGAGGCCGAACCAGCGCGGGCGGCCGGGATGCACGGCCCGGTCGTCGATTGCGATCACCTCCAGGAAGGTCGCGGGTCCGAGCCGCAGCAGGTGGTTTCGGGTGCCCATCTCGCGGTGGCGCCCGCCCTCCGGCATGTCGATCCCGAGGCCGTCGCGAACATACGCCACGCCCGCGGCGAGATCCGGTGCGACGATGACGAGGTGGTCGAGGGTGAGCATGGATCGATCCCTATCACCAACGGCGTTCGCTGGTTCCGAACGGCCCTGTCGGTTCCCGAGCCGGGCGTCACAGTCTGTCCCGCACCCGTTTGAGGAAAGCTCTCAGCTCGGCGCCGTCATAAAACACAAAATCGGCGGACGAAGACCACCATAGTTTTCTCAGTTCTTCATCTGAAAATTCATTCCCGATAAAAAATTCGAGATGCTCCTTCAGCCTTGCGCGTTTTTCCTTGTCTTTGAAGGTCGATAAGACGGTTCTGATCAGTTCATCTTCGCTCGATACGTCATCAAGAAGATATTGATAGAACTGTAGGCTGAATTCAAGGAATTCTTATGGTAATTTCATTTCGATCGGCTTGCATATGATAAAAGCTGAGCCAAAATCAGAGCCGATCGCGCGCTCTTCTCAGTAACTCGCGTAGCCCTGCGCTATCATGAAACACAGTGTCTGCGGAAGACGACCACCAGATTTTCTGCAGCTCCTTGTCGTCGACATGATCCTGCGTGATCGCATCGAGATACGAACGCAAGCATGCGCGTTGTTGCGTGTCTGAAAATGGGGACAAGACCGAGTCTATTAATTCTTCTTCCGTTTCAACATCATCTAATATGGCAGATTAAAACTGAAGTGAGAATTTTTTAAATTCAGGAGGTTGTTGTATGTCAATCTCCATCACTTCGTGAATGTGATGTTCGGACGCGGAATCCACGCGCCGAATTTGGGGTGTGAATTATATAAAAACCAGAGCTTCAATTATGCCTGACATAAACAGAGCCTCATCTGTTGCTATAAGCCTCAGCGTTCGCTGACTCCCGACCGCTCTGGTGGGTTCCAAAGTAGGGGTTACAGCCTATCCCGCACCCGTTTGAGAAAAATTCTCAGCTCGGCACCGTCGTAAAATACAATATCGGCGGACGAAGACCACCATAAATTCTTTAGTTCATCATTTGAAAAATTATCTGAGGTAACCAAACTGAGATAATCTCTCAGCCTTGCGCGTTTTGCCTCATCTTTCAAGGGCGATAAAACAGTACTGATCAATTCCTCTTGGCTCGATATGTCATCAAGAATATCCTGATAGAATTGCAGGCTAAGCTCACGAAATTCCGCAGATAATTTCATTTCAATCACCTTCTGTTAAAAGGTATGCTGTCCGGATACGAAATCCGCGAGGGGAAGTAGGGTCATGTCTCAACTCAACGCCGACGCTACGCGTGTCGCGCATATAAACGACGCCCTCGTTTGTGCTATAGGCCTCTCTCCCAGTCTTGCGATCGAATGATTTTTCTATGAACTTACGATCGTCGATACCGGAAGCGACGCGATCGACGGCTTCCTTATTTGATTCTATTGTTTGATTGACAAAATTATTTGCGGATTCGGTCGACTCGAAGCTCCCGTCTCGCCTCATCCCTCCGTTTGCGAGCAATGAGCGCCACTGAGATTTTCGCACGCGCTCGAACAATTCGTCATCGGACTTGCCGATATGCCTGCCAAGCGTGTGGCCGCCGCGCCCCTCCTCCGCTCTGAGATCGCCTTTGTACCGTTGATCATCTTCGCTGCCGACGAGGATGAGACGTGCATCGTCACCCGTCGTAAAGCCTTCGGCGCCGTCCTCACGCGTCCACCGGCCACCGTCCGGTCGGCCGGCCGGCACCCGCAATTGGCCCGGGTTGTAGGCGTGAAGAACGAGGCCGAGCCGAAGCAGCTTCGCCTCGACGCGCAAAGCCGCCAAAAGCCACCGCGACCGCGTGACGACGATCTCATGCGCGACCATGGATCACTCCGCTCGTGGACGGGGCGTCATAGGCTAATAGTCTTAATATGTCAGGAATGTTCTTGATTTGTTCGTGGTGCAGTCAAGCCCGGGCGACAAGCGTTTCCCTTCGCTTCCCACCACGCGCGGCCGGGCGCCGTGCCCGGCCCCGCCCACGTCCCGGCGATTCGTCGTGCCCGAACGCGACCGGGTGCGGGGGCATCCCGTCGCGCAGCACCTCGGCCGTCGTCGACGCGATGACCGAATCGATCCGGTCGTCCATCAAGACGCCTCCGGCTTCGAGGAGGGCGCGGACAGGGGCGACGCCCTCCGCGAGGATCGGCGCGACGATCGCCCTGTGGTCGAACGCGAGCACGGCCCCTCCTCGGGCCCGGCGGCGCTCAGGCGGCTGCGGCGATCCGGTCTTCGCCTTGCGGCTGCGGCAGCGCAAAGCCGGCCTCGAACGCGGCGATCGCGGCCGCCGGCATCGGCTTCTGGAACAGGTAGCCCTGCATGTAGCGGCAGCCGGCGGCGCGCAGATGGAGCATCTGCGCCTCGGTCTCGACGCCCTCGACCACGCAGAGCAGGCGGAGGTTGCGCGCGAGGTCGAGGATCGAGTGGATGATGTTGCGCGAGGCGGCGTCGCTGCAGATGTCGGTGACGAAGCTGCGGTCGATCTTCAATTCGCTGATCGGCAGGCGGTGGACGTAGCCGAGGCTGGAATAGCCGGTGCCGAAATCGTCGAGCGCGATGCCGACGCCGAGCGCCCGCAGGGCGCCGAGCGAGCGGCCGGCGTCGACGAGGTCGCGCATCAGGCCGGTCTCGGTGACCTCGAACACGATGCGCTCGGGCACGATGCCGCTTTCCGCGATCAGGGCGGTGATCGTCGCGATGCCCTCGGCGGCGGCGAGGTCGTAGGCCGAGAGGTTGAAGGACAGGGCCACGTGCTCGGGCCAGGACGCCATCGCCGCAAGCGCCTTGCGGAGCAGCGCCAGGCTGAGGTCGTGGATCAGCCCGGTGCGCTCGGCCACCACGATGAAGTCGACCGGCGACACCGAGCCGAGGGTCGGGCTGTTCCAGCGCGCCAGCGCCTCGTAGGCCTGGACCCGCCCGGCGACGACGTCGACGATCGGCTGGAACAGCAGGTGGAACTCGGCCGCGAGGTCGGCCCGGCGCAGCGCCTGCTCGACCTGAGCCTGCCGGTGCATCCGGTTCTCGTGCTCGAACGCGAAGCAGGCCGCGGTGCCCGGCGCGTGGGTCTTGGCATGGTAGAGCGTGTGGTCGGCCCGCTCGACGAGCATCTCCGCGGTCCGCGCGGTTTCGGGGAAGCACGCGAAGCCGATCGAGGCGCCGATCCGCGCGGTGGTGTCGCGCAGGGCATAGGGCTGCTTCAGGATCGTGCACAGGGTCCGGCCGAGGGTGTCGAGGTCCGGCCAGCCGTGCAGGATCAGGCCGAACTCGTCGCCGCCGAGGCGCGCCACCACGCCCGCCGCGCCGACGGCGTCCTGGAGCCGGCGGCCGACCTCGCACAGCACCGCGTCGCCGGCTAGGTGGCCGAGGGTGTCGTTGACCGGCTTGAACCCGTCGAGGTCGATCAGGCCGATCGCGAAGCGCGTCTCCGCCGTGTCGGCGGCCGCGATGGCCTGCTCGAGCTCGGCGAAGAAGGAGCGCCGGTTCGGCAGGCCGGTCAGCGGGTCGGTGTGGGCGAGCGCGTGGTTCTCCCCGGTCAGCCGGGTGAGGCGGCGGAAGTCGCGGTAGTAGACCGACTGCATGAACAGCAACACCACGACGACGCCGACGTAGTTGAGCGCGGCCGCCCGGACCACGGGCGCGCCGATCACCAGGAAGTACGCCGAAGCCGGCACCGCGAGCGCCGAGACGATCAGCGTCGCCGTGCGCAGGTGCGTCAGGCAGGAGATGCACGCGATCATCGTGATGCTGAGGAAGTACAGCACGTGCAGGTTGGTGGCGGCGTCGCCGTACCGGGTCAGCAGGATGGCCCAGATCGCAAACCCGGAGCCGAGGATCGCCGCGAGCCGGTTGGTGCCCCTGAGACGGCGCAACGCCTCCTCGGGGCCGATGGCGTGATGGTTCGTGCGGCTCCAGATCAGGACGCGGCCGGCGCAGACCGACAGCAGGACCGCCAGCGGCAGGATCGTCAGCCCGTCCGGCGCCACGCCGTAATGGGTGTAGGCCACCCCCATGGCGTCCAGGCTCAGGATCGTATGCAGGATCGGCACCTGGCGCGACAGGGCCCGCGCCTGCGCGACGAGCACGTTCGGCTCGTCGTCGGGGACCCTGAAGAGCCGGCGCACGCTGTTTGAGACTGTCATCGCCAGCGCCGTGGCTCGGTTCTGTTGCATCTGCAACGGAGATAGACATCAACAAATGCTAAAGATTGGATAATCAGCCAAGGGACTCGTCCGTTGGTCGGTTGAACCGTCGGGTTGAAAAGCAATCGTGGGTTAAAAATACCATCATCGGTGGCGACGTTCAGAGTCGGCCGCCGGCGCCGGCCCGGAATGCACGCGAACTGCGATCGGCGACGGAAGCCTCGGTCGGCGAAAACCGATCCTGCGCGATGGGGAGGTCGATGTCGGCATCCGCCTGCGTCCACAGCCGCTCCGCCTTCGCGTCGGATGCGTGGCGCGTGCGACCGTCCCGTCGGCGCGGCGTCGTCGCCCGGTCAGCCTCTGCGCCGACCGGACCGGTCGTGCCCGCGCCAGGACGGCCGGCTCCGCGGCTGAAGCAGCCGGTTGCGCGCCTGCTTCAGGATGATGCGCAGGCCGCCATCGGAAAACCAGTCATCGGCCGGCGTCGCGTTCCACAGGCGCAGCAGTTCGGCGTCGGAGACGTCGTCGCGCGTGATCCTGTCGAGGAACTCGCGCAGGCGGATCCGGTCCTGGCCGGTGAACGGATCGAGCACGATGGCCCAGATCTCGTCCTCCGTCTTACCCCTCACGTCGAGGTCCTGGTGGAAACCCAGGCCGAACTGGTAGAATTCGGGCGTCGGTTCGAGGCGCGGTTTCGCCATGGCGTCTCCCCCCTTACCGTTTGCGGCGTCCGCCCCCGATCCGTCAGATCCGGTCGCGTGCGCCGGCCAGGAACGCGCGCAGGCCCTGCGCGGTGAAGAAGTAGATGTCGGCGTCCGTCTCCTTCCACAGCCGCTCCAGCGACGCGTCCGACGCCTCGCGGAGGGCGCGGTCGAGGAACTGCCGCAACCGGACGCGCTCCTCACCACGAAAATCTCTGAGACCGAAATCGTACATCTCGTCGAGCGTCGGCGCGATGCGATCGATGTCCTGGATGTACCAACGGGCAAAGGTGAGGAATTCCGGGGACGCCTGCATGTCAATCTCCGTCATTGCGTGGATAGGCGGTATGGATGCGATACCCACGGGAACTGCCCGGATCGTGGACGATATACATTCCGACACCGTAGGTCGTGCGCAGATACGGCTCGATTTGCCCCGCCGTGTAGGCTTCCCGCCCGGTTCTGTATCCGAAGCGAGAGGTCAGGAATGCACGGCTCTTTTTACCGGATGCGACATCATCGACCTCCGCAGCATTCTGTTCCAGGGTCCGATTGACGTAATCGTTCGCAGACTCCACGGATTCGAACGAGCCATCTCGGCGCATGCCATAGTCGACGACCGGGAACGTCCTTCTGCTGGCCAGGACGCGACCCATCATCTCCGCATCCGTCTTGCCGACATGCTCGCGAAGCGTATGTCCGCCGCGCGCCTCTTCTTCGGAGAGCACGACCGTGTACCGGCGGTCGGCATCATCCGAGACATGGACGATCCGCGCATCGTCGTCGGAACCATGCCCGTTGCCGGCATCGCCATCCGTCCATTGGCCGCCGTTCGGGTTCCCGGCCGGCACGCGGGGTTGGTCGGCGTGATACGCACGCAGCGACAGACGCAACCGCAGGAAGGCGACCTCCACGCGGTACGAGGCGATCAGCCACCTCGCCCGCAAAAGGCCCGTCGCGCCTGACGCCATGGAATGCACCCCTCGGATCTGCCTACAGTCCTATAAAGGAATATTATCCGTAAAACAAGGGTGTCATCGCGGCCTTCAAACGCGAAGCGCCGGAACCTCGGCGAGGCTCCGGCGCTGGGTGGTGGGTCGTCGGGGGAGCGGGCGTCGCGCCCGCCCCGGCCTCAGAGCGAGTAGTACATCGTGAACTCGACCGGGTGCGGGGTCATCTCGTAGCGCATGACCTCCTCCATCTTCAGCGCGATGAACGAATCGATCTGGTCGTCGGTGAAGACGTCGCCGGCCTTGAGGAAGGCGCGGTCGCGGTCGAGGTTCTGCAGCGCCTCGCGCAAGGAGCCGCAGACGGTGGGGATCTTCTTCAGCTCGCGCGGCGGCAGGTCGTAGAGGTCCTTGTCCATCGCCGCGCCCGGATCGATCTTGTTGAGGATGCCGTCGAGCCCCGCCATCAGCAGCGCCGAGAAGGCGAGGTAGGGGTTGGCCATCGGGTCGGGGAAGCGGACCTCGACGCGCTTGGCCTTCGGGCTCTTCGTCCACGGGATGCGGCAGGAGGCCGAGCGGTTGCGCGCCGAGTAGGCGAGCAGCACGGGGGCCTCGTAGCCCGGCACCAGGCGCTTGTAGGAGTTGGTGGACGGGTTGGTGAAGGCGTTCAAGGCCTTGGCGTGCTTGATGATGCCGCCGATGTACCAGAGGCATTCCTGGCTGAGGCCCGCGTACTTGTCGCCGGCGAAGACCGGCTTGCCGTCCTTCCAGATCGACTGGTGCACGTGCATGCCCGAGCCGTTGTCGCCGAAGACGGGCTTTGGCATGAACGTCGCGGTCTTGCCGAAGCTCTGCGCCACGTTGTGGATGCAGTACTTGTAGATCTGCATGTGGTCGGCCAACAACGTCAGCGTATCGAACTTCATGCCGAGCTCGTGCTGGGCGCTCGCCACCTCGTGGTGGTGCTTCTCCACCTTCACGCCCATGCCCTGCATCGCAGCCAGCATCTCGCCGCGCATGTCCTGGGCCGAATCCTGCGGCGGCACCGGGAAGTAGCCGCCCTTGGTGGCGACGCGGTGGCCGAGGTTGCCGCCCTCGTAGTCGGTAAAACCGTTGGTCGGCAGCTCGGTCGAATCGAGCTGGAAGCCGGTGTGGTACGGGTCGGCGCCGAACTTCACGTCGTCGAACACGAAGAACTCGGCTTCGGGGCCGACGTAGATCGTGTCGCCGATGCCGGTGGACTTGAGGTAGGCCTCGGCGAGCTTGGCGGTGCCGCGCGGGTCCCGGGCGTAGGGCGCGCCGGTCGAGGGCTCGAGCACGTCGCAGACGATGACCATGGTCGCCGCCGAGAAGAACGGGTCCATCGTGGCGGTCGAGGGGTCCGGCATCAGCAGCATGTCGGACTCGTTGATCGCCTTCCAGCCGGCGATCGACGAGCCGTCGAACATCGTGCCTTCCTCGAAGATCTCGTCGTCGATCAGGCTGACGTCGAAGGTGACGTGCTGCCACTTGCCGCGCGGGTCCGTGAACCGGAAGTCCACGTACTTCACGTCGTTGTCCCGGATGGTCTTCAGCACCTCGGCCGCTGTCGTCATCTTGGGCGTCCTCCTCAGATTCGTGGGCCGCCGCACTTGAGCCGCGCGCCGGACGTGCGCTGCATACAGCCCGGGACGCGCCCGTGCCAACCGAAGCGACCGGAAATCTTCTCCGCGCGCCGGCCTGCGCGTTCCTGGTCGACTGGGCGCCATCAGCGCCTCGTGCGTCATCGGACCGAGCGGTTCGGTTCCCCTGGAAAGGGATGTTCACACGGAGTTGATCGCCAGGGTAGCGCGTGAGTGGGAACCGGCGGTGAAGTAGCATTTCGCTGGCACGGTCCCTGCTAGCGGGATCTCGGTCGTCGGAGGCCACGGAGCGGCTGCGTTTCCCCGGACTTCGCATCGTTAAACGGACGAGAGACTCGGAATGACGAAATACAAACTCGAGTATTTGTGGCTCGACGGGTACACGCCGGTCCCGAACCTTCGCGGCAAGACCCAGGTCAAGGACTTCGACGGCTTCCCGACCCTCGAGCAGCTTCCGCTCTGGGGCTTCGATGGCTCGTCGACGCTGCAGGCTGAGGGCGGCTCGTCCGACTGCATGCTCAAGCCCGTGCGCCACTTCCCCGATTCCACGCGCAAGAACGGCGTGCTGGTGATGTGCGAAGTGATGATGCCGGACGGCAAGACCCCGCACCCTTCGAACAAGCGCGCCACCATCCACGACGACCCGGGCGCTTGGTTCGGCTTCGAGCAGGAATACTTCTTCTACAAGGACGGCCGCCCGCTCGGCTTCCCCGCCGCCGGCTACCCGGCGCCCCAGGGCCCGTACTATTGCGGCGCCGGCTATTCGGCGGTCGGCGACGTCGCGCGCAAGATCGTCGACGAGCATCTCGACCTCTGCCTCGATGCCGGCATCAACCACGAGGGCATCAACGCCGAGGTGGCCAAGGGCCAGTGGGAGTTCCAGATTTTCGGGAAGGGCTCGAAGAAGGCCGCCGACGAGATGTGGGTCGCCCGCTACCTGCTCGAGCGCCTGTGCGAGACCTACGGCATCGACGTCGAGTACCATTGCAAGCCGCTCGGCGACACCGACTGGAACGGCTCGGGCATGCACGCCAACTTCTCGACCACCTACCTCCGGGAGACCGGCGGCAAGGACTACTTCGAGAAGCTGATGGCGGCGTTCGGCGGCGCGATCGAGGATCACATCGCGGTCTACGGTCCCGACAACCACCTGCGCCTCACCGGCAAGCATGAGACGGCGCCCTGGAACAAGTTCTCCTACGGCGTGGCCGACCGCGGCGCCTCGATCCGCGTGCCGCACTCCTTCGTGAACAACGACTACAAGGGTTACCTGGAAGACCGCCGCCCCAACAGCCAGGGGGACCCCTACCAAATCGCCTCGCAGATCCTGAAGACGGTCGAGTCGGTTCCGACCACCTGATCGGCATCGCGAAGATTTCGGATCGTCAGCGGCGCGGACCTTCGGGTCCGCGCTGTTTTTCGTTTCCGTTCTTCTCTCCCCGCAGAGGAGGGAGGGAAGAGCGTGTCACGCCCCGAAGATCGACCAGCCCATGCGCTTGGTCAGGCTCTCCAGGGCGATGCGGCCGAGATGGGAGTTGCCGGATTCGTCGAGGCCCGGCGACCAGACCGCGATCGAGGCGCGCCCCGGGGCGATCGCCAGGATGCCGCCGCCGACGCCGCTCTTGCCCGGCAGGCCGACCCGGTAGGCGAACTCGCCCGAGCCATCGTAGTGGCCGCAGGTCAGCATCACCGCGTTGATGCGGCGGGCGCGCTCCGGTGGGATCACGGACAGGCCGGTGGCGGGGTTCCGCCCGGAATGGGCGAGGAACCGCCCGGCGGTGGCGAGTTGCCGGCACGACATGCTGATCGCGCAGTGATGGAAGTAGACACCGAGGGTGTAGTCGACCGGGTTCTCGACCACGCCGAACGACTTCATGTAGTTGGCGAGCGCCACGTTTCGGAAGCCGGTGCGCTTCTCGGAGGCCGCCACCGCCTCGTCGATGGCGATGGTCGGGTCGTTGGCAAGCGCCTGCATGAAGCGCAGGATTTCGCCCAGGGCTTCGCGCGGCTGGTGGCCGGAGAGGATCACGTCGGTCACCGCGATGGCGCCGGCGTTGATGAAGGGGTTGCGCGGCACACCCTGCTCGCGTTCGAGCTGGACGATGGAGTTGAACGGGCTGCCGGATGGCTCGCGCCCAACCCGCTTCCACAGGGCGTCGCCGACCATGCCGAGCGCCAGCGTCAGAGTGAAGACCTTCGACACGCTCTGGATCGAGAACGGCGTCTCGCTGTCGCCGGCCGCCGCGATGGTGCCGTCGGCATCGATCACCACCAGGCCGAAGCCCTGCGGGTCGACGCGGGCGAGCTCGGGGATGTAGCGCGCGACCGTGCCCCGGTCGGAGCGCTGCCGCATCTCGTAGGCGATCTCCTCGACCACGCTGCGCAGGTGCGGAGCGAGGCTCACGCTCCGCTCGCCGGGGCCGCCGTCAGATCGCGTCCGGGCCGGTCTCGCCGGTGCGGATGCGGATCGCCTCCTCAATGGTCGAGACGAAGATCTTGCCGTCGCCGATGCGGCCGGTCTGGGCCGACTTGCGGATCGCCTCGACGGCACCCTCCACGAGCGCGTCGGAGAGCACGATCTCGAGCTTCACCTTGGGCAGGAAGTCGACGACGTATTCCGCGCCGCGATACAGCTCGGTGTGGCCCTTCTGGCGGCCGAAGCCCTTCGCCTCGATCACGGTGATGCCCTGGAGGCCGACCTCCTGGAGGGCCTCCTTCACCTCGTCGAGCTTGAAGGGCTTGATGATCGCTTCGATCTTCTTCATGCCGGACGGCCCAACCTGCGCTTGACGATGCTGAATTTCTACCACTCCCCCGGCCCGGCCGCCACGCCGTTTTCGACCAGCATCGGTCGAATCTGCCTCTTCGACTTGCATGAACTGCAAATCGTTTGTGCATTTTTCGGCTGGTGGCCGATTGTTTGAGCAGTGTCTGGGTGGCGCGCGGGCAGCAAACGTTCGAACTTTTGGGGATCGATACGATGGACGGGTCACGGCTGATGACGGTCGCGGCGATGGCGGCCGTGGACGCGGCGGCCAGCGCCGACGGCACCCCGGGCATCGCGCTGATGCGTGCGGCCGGCGCCGCGGTGGTCGAGCGCGCCCGCACACACCTTCCCGTGGGCGGACGCGTGCTCGTCCTGTGCGGCCCCGGCAACAACGGCGGTGACGGGTTCGTCGCCGCACGCCTCCTCACTGAAGCCGGGTACGGCGTCGACCTCGCCCTCCTCGGCCCGCGCGAGGCCCTGTCCGGCGATGCGGCGCTCGCCGCCGTGGAGTGGGCCGGGGCGGTGCTCGGCCTCGCCGAAGCCGACCCGACGCGGGCCGACCTCGTGATCGACGCGCTGTTCGGCGCCGGCCTGTCGCGCGACCTCGACGGGCCCGCCCGCCTCGCCCTCGAAGGGGTCCGGGATTCCGGGCGGCCGGTGCTCGCGGTCGACGTGCCGAGCGGGGTCGACGGCGACACCGACATGGTGCGGGGCTTCGCGCTTCCCGCCGTCGAGACCGTGACCTTCGTCGCGGAGAAGCCCGGCCACCTGCTACAGCCCGGCCGTGGCCTTTGCGGATGCGTGCACGTCGCCGACAACGGCACCGACCCGGCGGCGTTCGCGGCCGGGCTCGCGCTGGACTCGCCCGCCTTCCGCAACGGTCCTGCACTCTGGAGTGCGTGCTTCCCACGGCTCACCGAGGCGAGCCACAAGTACACCCGCGGCCACGCCCTCGTGCTGTCGGGTCCTGCCACCCGCACCGGCGCGGCGCGCCTTGCCGCCCGCGGCGCGCTGCGGATCGGGGCCGGGCTCGTCACGGTCGCCTCGCCGGAGCGGGCGCTGGCCGAGAACGCCGCCCACCTCACCGCGATCATGCTGCGCGGTTGCGACTCCGCCGACGACCTCGACGACCTGCTCACCGACGAGCGCATCAACGCGATCCTGGCCGGTCCCGGCCTCGGCGTCGGCGAGGCGACCCGCGACC
>NZ_VRUT01000340.1:0-1332 GCF_008039465.1 Methylobacterium sp. WL120
TAGCAGGCTGCTGCAGAAGTCGCTGGCAGGCTTGTCGCGGAGATGATTCACTCTGTTAGAGGCAGGGGTGGGATCAGGCGATGCGCGGGCGCGGAGATCGATCGGAGAACCTGTTCAGCTACGTCCGCCTGGAGGAACGCGTACCGGCCGATCATCCTCTGCGTCCGATCCGGGCGCTGGCGGACGAGGTTCTGGCCGGGCTGAGCGACCGCTTCGAGGGCCTGTACTCAGGACTGGGCCGCCCCTCGATCCCGCCTGAGATGCTGCTGCGTGCCACGCTGCTGCAAGCCTTCTTCTCGGTGCGCTCTGAGCGGATGCTGATGGAGCAGATCGATTACAATCTGCTGTTTCGCTGGTTCGTGGGGTTGGAGATCGATGCCGCGATCTGGCACCCGACGGTGTTCACGCACAACCGTGATCGGCTGCTGGAAGCGGACGTCGCCCGCGCCTTCCTGTCGGGGCTGCTGGCGCTCAAGCCGGTCAAGCGGCTGTTGTCGAGCGACCACTTCTCGGTCGACGGCACGATGATCGAGGCATGGGCCTCGATGAAGAGCTTCCGCCCCAAGGACGGTTCGGGCGAACCGCCAGGACCGGGCCGCAACGGCGAGCGCGACTTCCGCCGCGAGAAGCGCTCGAACGAGACCCACGCCTCGACCACCGACCCGGACGCCCGGCTCTACCGCAAGGCGGACGGTCAGGAGAGCCGGCTGTGCTACCTCGGGCATGCGCTGATGGAGAACCGCAACGGCCTGGTGGTGGACGCGGCTCTCACCCACGCCACCGGCACGGCCGAGCGCGAGGCCGCCCTGGCCATGCTCGATCGCCTGCCCCGTCGGCACCGGATCACGCTGGGCGCGGACAAGCTCTTCGATGTGGAAGCCTTCGTCGGCGATCTGCGGGCGCGGCAGGTGACGCCGCACATCGCGATCAACGGGGCAGTGTCCAAGACCGGCAAGGTGCGCAAGACCGCCCTCGACGGCCGCACTACCCGGCACGCCGGCTACGCGATCAGCCTGCGGTCTCGCAAGCGGATCGAGGAGGTCTTCGGCTGGATCAAGGCCCAGGCCGGGTTCGCCAAGGTGAAGGTCCGATCCCTGCCCAAGGTCGAGGCGGTCTTCACCTTCGCAGCCATCGCCTACAACCTCGTGCGCTTACCGAGGCTTCTGGCCGGAGCAGGCGCATGAGGGGCGACCCGAGCCGGGCGCAGACGCGGCCCGTAACCCGGGCTCCCATCGAAGAGGCAGAATCCAGCCTCTCGGACGTCGGCCAATCCGTGGCAAACACCGATAACGATCCAAACCGAGCGTAACACCAGACTTCTGCAGCAGCCTG
>NZ_VRUT01000341.1:0-1321 GCF_008039465.1 Methylobacterium sp. WL120
CTGCTCCACCGACCGCCGCCGTAAACCAGTTGCCTGTCCGCGCATCCGCGTCTAGACAGCGCCGTCCTCTGGTGGGGCGTCGCCAAGTGGTAAGGCAGCGGTTTTTGGTACCGCCATTCCCAGGTTCGAATCCTGGCGCCCCAGCCAAGGAGCCTTGCTAAAACAGCAAGTTAGCTCTGAGGACAATTCGGCCATACAAGAACATAGGGCCAACCGAGACGCATCATTCTCGGCACAGTCCGCACGCGCGGCCTTCTGCCTCTCCAATCGGGGGAGGTGACAATGGCCAGCATCTATAAGCGTGGTCGGGTTTGGTGGGGGCGGGTCACGGTCCGCGGCGAAGAATTTCGATCGTCCTTGAATACGCACCACGAAGCGATCGCGAAGGAGCGGTTCCGCAAGTGGGCGCTCGACCTCGGATGTCGAAGCATTGAGCAGTCGCTTCAAGGCAGCCTGGGACCGATGAGCAACCCGCGCCGTCCGGACGGATCGATCTATGCCATTGGGTATGACGATAAGGTCAAGATCGGCTGGAGCGCCGTTCCGCCCCGTCAACGAATGGCAACCCTTCAGATCGGGTGCCCTGAAGACCTGATCCTGTTCGGAAGTCGACCGGGTACCGTCGCAGAGGAGCGACAGCTTCATCGCGAGTTCGCGCACCTGCGCATCCGCGGGGAGTGGTTCCGCCGTGAGGGCGTCGTCGCAGCTTGGATCGAAGCGTGCCGCCCACGGGCTTCCCTCTCCCCCTCCTCCATGGAGGCGGTGCGATGAGTGGGCGCGAACACCTGATGCGTCATCTCTGGGCGCGCGTGATGCTCGATAGCCGAGCGGGTGGCGGTCCGGGCTTTGACCCGTACCGTGGCGTGTCGTTCGTCGCTGAGATGCTAGGCACCTCGACTGTTGAAGTTGGCCTAGCCGTTGGCGGCGAGTTCCTGACCGGAGAACGCGCCCTTCCAAGCCGTGAGGTTTTGGCTCGTGATGCGGCTTCCCTCTCCCCTCTCCCCGCCGCGGAGGAAACGCGATGAGCGCGGCAAGGGTCGTCATAAGCGAGGCCGACGTGCTCGCAGCCTTGCACGAGGGCGATTGGGGCGGCACGCCAACCTACGTCCTAGCCAATTGGTCAGCCCCCATTGAAGTGGTCCGCCCTTTGGTATGGCTTTTGAGCCTGGAGGACGGACGAGATGGCAAAACACCCGAAGCCCGAGGAGATCGTCGCGAAGCTCCGTCAGGCGGACGTGCTGATCTCACAGGGCCAGAGCGTGGCCGATGCAATCCGCGCGCTCGGTGTGAGTTCGGTGACGTACTACCGGTGGCGGCGTGA
>NZ_VRUT01000342.1:0-1253 GCF_008039465.1 Methylobacterium sp. WL120
CCTCCCAGACCCTGTTCAGCGCGGCCCTCGTCGGCCCGGCCCTCGTCGGTGCCGTGAGGAAGCTCGATCCGCGCCTGATGGTGCGCAACCCGGTGATGTTCGTCGTCGAGGTCGTCGCCCTGCTCACCACGATCCTGTTCGTGCGCGACGCCGCGACCGGGGCGGCGGACCTCGCCTTCTCCGGGCAGATCATCCTGTGGCTGTGGTTCACGGTGCTGTTCGCCAACTTCGCCGAGGCCGTCGCCGAGGGGCGCGGCAAGGCGCAGGCGGAATCCCTGCGCCGCACCCGGACCGAGACCCTGGCCAAGCGCCTGACCGGCCGAGGCGACGCCTACGAGACCGTGCCCGGCAACGGCCTGAAGGTCGGCGACGTGGTGCTGGTCGAGGCCGGCGACATCATCCCGTCGGACGGCGAGGTCATCCTCGGCATCGCCTCGGTCAACGAGGCGGCGATCACCGGCGAATCCGCCCCCGTGATCCGCGAATCCGGCGGCGACCGCTCGGCGGTGACCGGCGGCACGCAGGTGCTCTCCGACGCGATCCGGGTGCGGATCACGGCGGCTGCCGGCTCGACCTTCGTCGATCGGATGATCGCCCTCGTCGAGGGCGCCTCGCGTCAGAAGACCCCGAACGAGATCGCGCTCAACATCCTGCTCGCCGGGCTGACCCTGATCTTCGTCTTCGCCGTCGCCTCGATCCCGAGCTTCGCGTCCTACGCCGGCGGCGCCATCCCGCTGATCGTGCTGGTCGCCCTGTTCGTCACGCTGATCCCGACGACCATCGGCGCGCTCCTGTCGGCCATCGGCATCGCCGGCATGGACCGGCTGGTGCGCTTCAACGTGCTCGCGATGTCGGGCCGCGCGGTGGAGGCGGCCGGCGACGTCGACACGCTGCTGCTGGACAAGACCGGCACGATCACGCTGGGCAACCGGCAGGCCACCGCGTTCCGCCCCGTCCGCGGCGTCACCGAGCAGGAGCTGGCCGACGCGGCGCAACTCGCCTCGCTCGCCGACGAGACCCCGGAGGGGCGTTCGATCGTGGTGCTGGCCAAGGAGGGCTACGGCATCGGCGCGCGCGACATGGGGCACCTCGACGCCACCTTCGTGCCCTTCACCGCCCAGACCCGGATGAGCGGCGTCGACCTCGCCGGCGCGCAGATCCGAAAGGGCGCCGTCGAGGCGATCGTCGCGGGAGACGGCGAGCGGCGTGCCGCCGGCCCGGGCGACCTCGTCGGCGATGGCGCGGACCTCCTC
>NZ_VRUT01000343.1:0-1250 GCF_008039465.1 Methylobacterium sp. WL120
CGGGTGAGCGACCTCGCGACCTTCGCCCGGCCGGCGGTGATCGCCTCGGCCGAGTCGCGCTTCATCGTGGCCGAGCAGTTGGCGCAGGCGGGCATCGCCGGCGACATCATCCTGGAGCCGGAGGGACGGGACTCGGCCGCCGCCGTCGCGGTGGCGGCGTTGCACGCGGCCAACGTCGCCCCGGAGACGGTGGTGCTGATCATGGCCGCGGACCACGTGATCGGCGACGTTCCCGCCTTCGCCGCCGCCGTGCGCGCGGCGGCCGTGGGCGCGCGGGCCGGCTACACGATGACGCTCGGCGTCGAGCCGACGCGGCCGGCGACCGATTACGGCTACATCCGCCGCGGGGCCGCGCTGCCGGAGGCCGAGGGCGCCTTCGCGGTGGCGCGCTTCGTCGAGAAGCCGGATGCGGAGGGCGCAGCCGCGCTGATTGCGGACGGCGCCCTGTGGAACTCGGGCTACTTCCTGTTTCGCGCCGACCTGATGCTGGCCGAGCTCGAGGCGCATGCGCCCGCGGTGCTCTCCGCCGCCCGCGCGGCGCTGGAGGGGGCTGCCGTCGACCTCGACTTCGTGCGGCTCGACGCGACGGCGTTCGGGCAGGCGCCCAAGATCTCGATCGACTACGCGGTGATGGAGCGTACGACGCGGGCCGGCGTGCTGCCGGTCTCGTTCCCGTGGTCGGACGTCGGCACCTGGGACGCGGTCTGGCAGGTGCTGCCGCAGGACGAATCCGGCAACGCGCTGCGCGGCCGGGTCGAGGTGCTGGGCACCACCAACAGCCTGGTGCACAGCGAGGGCGAGGGCCTGACCACGGTGGTGGGCCTCGACGGCGTGGTGGTGGTGGCGACGCCCGACGCGGTGCTGGTCGCGTCGAAGGCGCAGTCGGGCCGGGTGAAGGAGCTGGTGGGCGTGCTGCGCGCCCGCGCCCACCCGGAGGCCGACGCGCACCGGCGGATGTACCGGCCCTGGGGCTGGTACCAGCGCGTCGACATCGGCGAGCGCTTCCAGGTCAAGCGCATCATGGTGACGCCGGGCGGACGCCTGTCGCTGCAGAAGCACCACCACCGCGCCGAGCACTGGGTGGTGGTGAAGGGCACGGCGGAGGTGACGCTGGGCGAGCGCCTGGTCCTCGTCCACGAGAACGAGGCGGTGTACCTGCCGATCGGCTCGATGCACCGGCTGGCCAACCCCGGCAAGATCCCCCTCGAGCTGATCGAGGTCCAGGTCGGCTCCTACACCGGCGAGGACGA
>NZ_VRUT01000344.1:0-1242 GCF_008039465.1 Methylobacterium sp. WL120
GCGGAGGCCACCCGCGACGCCGCCGCCCGCCGCGACGAAATCCACCTCCTGGTCGCCGCGGCGCTCGCGGCGCCGCTGGTCGCGCCGATGCTGCTGATGCCGTTCGGGATCGCCTGGATGCCGCCCGGCTGGGTGCAGTTGGCGCTCGCGACCCCGATCCAGTTCTGGCTCGGCGCCCGGTTCTACCGGGCCGGCTGGCGCGCGCTGCGGGCGGGCGCCGGCAACATGGACCTGCTCGTCGCGCTCGGCACCTCCGCGGCCTACGCGCTGAGCCTGTACCAGCTCGTCCGCGCCGCGGAGGCCGGCCGCGCGACCCCGCACCTGTACTTCGAAGCCTCGGCGGTGGTGATCACCCTCGTTCTGCTCGGCAAGCGCCTGGAGAGCCGCGCCAAGCGCAGCACCGCGTCGGCCATCCGGGCGTTGACGGCGCTGCGGCCCGAGCGCGCGCGCCTGCGCCGGCCGGACGGCAGCGAGGCCGAGATCGAGGTCTCCGCGCTCCGGGTCGGCGACGCGGTCGTGGTCCGCCCCGGCGAACGCCTGCCCGCCGACGGCACGATCCGCGACGGCGCGAGCCGGATCGACGAGGCGCTGATCACCGGCGAGAGCCTGCCGGTGGCAAAAGCCGTCGGCGACCGGGTCGTCGGCGGCGCCATCAACGGCGACGGCCGGCTCGTGGTCGAAGTCGCCGCGGTCGGCGCGGAGGCGACGCTCGCGCGGATCATCCGCCTTGTCGAGGACGCGCAGGCGGCCAAGGCGCCAATCCAGCGCCTGGTCGACCGGGTGAGCGCGGTGTTCGTGCCGGTGGTGTTGAGCTTGGCGCTCGTCACCTTCCTCGGCTGGTGGCTCATTGCCGGCGCTAGCGTGGAAACGGCGCTGATCGATGCGGTCGCGGTGCTGGTCATCGCCTGCCCCTGCGCCCTCGGCCTCGCGACGCCGACGGCGATCATGGCCGGCACCGGCGTCGCGGCGCGCCACGGCATCCTGATCAAGGACGCGGAAGCCCTGGAGGTGGCCCACGCCCTCGACACGGTCGCCTTCGACAAGACCGGCACGCTGACGGAAGGGCGCCCGACGGTGACGGACCTCGAGCCTGCGCTAGGCGTCGCGCGCGCAGACCTCCTGCGCCAGGCGGCAGCGCTGCAGGCCGGAAGCGAGCATCCCCTCGCCCGCGCCGTCGCGACGCTCGCCGCAGCGGAGGGCGTGTCGCCGCCGCCGGCCGCCAACCTGCGGGCGCTGCCGGGC
>NZ_VRUT01000345.1:0-1202 GCF_008039465.1 Methylobacterium sp. WL120
TGATCGGCCCCCACGAGGTGGTCCAAGGGTAAAGTTAGTGCACGGTGGGCCGCTCCGCCACGGGTAGCTTGGCCGGCGGAGCTGGTCTGGCGAGCGCAGCCGGCCAAGCGGAGAAGGCTGGCATGAACACCTCCGGTGCCGGCGGCCGGTATCCCAGAGAGGCATGCGGGCGCACGCCGTTGTAGTGACGTCGCCAGCTTTCGATGACGACCTGCGCTTCCCTGAGGGTGTAGAAGATCTCGCCGTTCAGGAGTTCGTCGCGAAGCCGCGCGTTGAAGCTTTCGACGTAGCCATTCTCCCATGGCGAGCCTGGCGTGATGTAGGCCGTCTTTGCTCCGACGCCGGTAATCCAAGCTTGGACGGCCTTCGCAACGAACTCCGGGCCGTTATCCGAACGGATATGGCCAGGTACGCCACGCAGGATGAACAGGTCCGAGAGCACGTCGATGACGTCGGTTGCCTTCAGCTTGCGGGCGACTCGGATCGCTAGGCATTCATGCGTGAACTCATCGACCACGTTGAGCATCCGGATCTTGCGCCCATCGTGCGTTCGGGCCTCGACGAAGTCGTACGACCACACGTGATTGCGGTGTTCCGGGCGAAGACGGACGCAGGAGCCGTCGTTGTCCCAGATCCGCCCCCGCTTGGGCTGTCTGGCTGGGACCTTCAGACCCTCACGCCGCCAGATCCGCTCGACGCGCTTGTCGTTGACGAACCATCCGGCCGCCTTCAGCAATGCGCTGATCTTGCGGTAGCCATAGCGTCCGTACTTCTCAGCCAACGCCGTGAGATCGGCCGTCAGCGCCTCTTCGTCGTCGCGGCCCCGCGGCACCTTGCGCTGTGTCGAGCGATGCTGTCCGAGCGCCCGACAAGCGCGACGCTCGGAGACGGTCATCGTCCGCATGATGTGCTCGACACAGGCGCGTCGGCGCGCGGGGCTCAGAAGTTTCCCCGGGACGCCTCCTGCAGGATCAGCTTGTCGAGGGTGAGATCGGCGATTGCCTTTCGAAGCCGAGCATTCTCGGTCTCAAGACTCTTCATCCGTCGAACTTGATCCGACTTCAGGCCGCCAAACTCACGCCGCCACCGGTAGTACGTCACCGAACTCACACCGAGCGCGCGGATTGCATCGGCCACGCTCTGGCCCTGTGAGATCAGCACGTCCGCCTGACGGAGCTTCGCGACGATCTCCTCGGGCTTCG
>NZ_VRUT01000346.1:0-1164 GCF_008039465.1 Methylobacterium sp. WL120
CTCGTAGGTGGCCTGGTCGGCCAGGAGCGTCGCGAGGCGGCGGGTCCCGGCGAGGTCGAGGCTGCCGGAGGCGAAGGCGGCGGAGGCCGCGGCCTACACCGTCGTGATCGGGGAAGGCCTCGGGCTGGTCCGCGCGATGTCGGGCGTGATCGGCCATGTCGGGATCGCCAACCACGCCGCGTCCTACGCCGCCTTCCTGACGATGAAGGAGTATGCCGGCCAGGAGCGCGCCGCGGCCTCCGCCGCCTTCGCCTCCGGCAGCCTCGACCTCGCCGGGACCCGCCGCCTCGCGACGCTCCTGGCCGACCAGGCCACCTACGAGACCCTGTTCCGCTCGCGGGCGGAGCCAGCCCAAGGCGCCCTGCTCGACGCCAGCGAGGCCTCCGCCCCGGCGCAGGAGGTGGCGCGCCTGCGCAAGGCCGCCCTCGACACCATGCCCGGCGAGCCGCTGGCCTTCCGCGACGCCCCGCTCTGGTTCCGCCTCGCGACCCAGCGCATCGACGGCCTCAAGGCGGTCGAGGACCGCCTCACCGCCGACCTCACCGCGGAGGCCGGCGGCGTCCGCGCGCTCGCCGAGCGGGCGCTGGCGATCTGGTCGGGGGCGGCGCTCGCGATCTTCCTGCTGTCGGGCGCCCTCGCCTTCGCCCTCGGCACCGCGGTGGCCCGGCCGCTGACCCGGATGTCGCGGGCGCTCACCGCCATCGGCCGCGGCGACGACGCCGTGGAGATCCCGCAGGGCGGCCCGAACGAGGTCCGCGCCATCGCGGCCGCCGCCGTCGAATTCCGCGAGAACGTCGCCGAGCGCCGCCGCAGCCGCGCGGTCCAGGAGCGGATGTCGGCCGACGCCGAGGCGGCCCGCCGCGCCGCCGCACTGGAGCTTGCCGACGGCTTCGAGGACCGGGTCGGCGGCATCGTCGAGGCGGTCTCGGCGGCCGCGACCCAGCTCGAGGCGGCGGCGCAGGGCATGTCCCGGGCGGCCGAGGACGCCTCGTCGCTGAGCCGGCAGGTCGCCCACGCCTCGCACGAGGCGGCGCTGTCGGCCGACACCGTGGCGGCGGCGACCGAGGAGCTCTCGGCGTCGGTCGCCGAGATCGGCACCCAGGTCACCGCGTCGGCCGACCTCGCGGCGGCGGCCGAGCGCGACGCCGAGGGCATGGCCGGCGA
>NZ_VRUT01000347.1:0-1161 GCF_008039465.1 Methylobacterium sp. WL120
ATACCAATCGGCGCTGACGCGGACTCACGGGGTTTCGCATTTGCGTCGGATCTGATTCGATTGGGCGAACCGGAGGGTTTGCCATGTCTGCCGCCATCCCGCTGCGAGACGATTTTACCGCTTCCGAGCTTCGGCAGGTGGCGAAGGCCAGCCGGGATGCCGGTCAGAGCCGGCGTCTGCTGGCGCTGGCGGAGATCTACGATGGCGGGAGCCGCACGGACGCCGCCCGGATTGGGGTGGTAGGCCTTCAGACGATGCGCGATTGGGTCCTGGCCTTCAATGCACACGGGCCGGACGGACTGATCGACGACAAGGCGCCGGGCCAGGCGCCCAAACTGAGCCCCGAGCAGCGTCGGGCTCTCGCCGCCATCGTGGAGCGCGGCCCCGATCCGGACCGGGACGGCGTGGTGCGCTGGCGGCTCAAGGATCTGGCCGCCTGGATCCAGGCCAGCTTCGGGGTGAGCCTGGACGAGAGTTCGGTCGGTCGCGTGGTCAAGGCGCTCGGCTTTCGCAAGCTCTCGGCGCGTCCCCGGCACTATGCTCAGGACCCGGCCGCGCTGACCGCGTTTAAAAAAACCTGCCCGCCGAACTGAGCGCGGTCCGGGCGCGGCTGCCGCCGGGCACGCCCATCGAACTCTGGTGGCAGGACGAGGCCCGCGTCGGCCAGAAGAACACTCTGCCGCGCCGCTGGGCGCGCCGCGGGACACGGCCCGCAGCCCCCAAGGATCAGCGAACGGAATACGCCTACCTCTTCGGGGCGATCTGCCCCGAGAAGGGCAAGGGCGCCGGCCTCGTCTTGCCACGGTGCAACGCATCAGCGATGACCGCGCACCTCGAAGAGATCAGCCTCGCCGTCGATCTCGGTGCCCATGCCGTGCTGATGCTCGACGGAGCCGGGTGGCACAGCGCCGAGGACCTCGTCGTTCCCGACAACATCACCCTGTTGCCACTCCCGGCCCGGGCCCCGGAACTCAACCCGGTCGAGAACGTCTGGCAATTCCTGCGCGACAACTGGCTCGGAGACCGGATCTTCACATCCTACGACGACATCGTCGATCGCTGCTGCAATGCCTGGAACGGGCTGACCGAGCAGCCATGGAAAATCATGTCTCTCGGACTGCGCGACTGGGCTCATCGGTGATGATCAACACCGATTGGTAT
>NZ_VRUT01000348.1:0-1145 GCF_008039465.1 Methylobacterium sp. WL120
TACGCGTTGATGGCGGCGACGACGCCGGCGCCGACGGTGCGTCCGCCTTCGCGGATGGCGAAGCGCAGCTTCTCCTCCATGGCCACCGGCACGATCAGCGTGACGTCCATGGTCACGTTGTCGCCCGGCATCACCATCTCGGTGCCTTCCGGCAGCACGCAGACGCCGGTGACGTCGGTGGTGCGGAAGTAGAACTGCGGCCGGTAGTTGGTGAAGAACGGCGTGTGGCGGCCGCCCTCCTCCTTGGTCAGGATGTAGGCCTCGGCCTTGAACTTGGTGTGGGGCTTCACCGAACCCGGCTTGCACACGACCTGGCCGCGCTCCACGTCCTCGCGCTTGGTGCCGCGCAGCAGCACGCCGACGTTGTCGCCCGCCTGGCCCTGGTCGAGCAGCTTGCGGAACATCTCGACGCCCGTGACCGTCGTGGTCTGGGTGTCGCGGATGCCCACGATCTCCACCGTCTCGCCGACCTTGACGATGCCGCGCTCGACGCGACCCGTCACCACCGTGCCGCGGCCCGAGATCGAGAACACGTCCTCGATCGGCATCAGGAACGGCATGTCGATCGGACGCTCCGGCTGCGGGATGTAGTCGTCGACCGTCTTCATCAGCGCCAGCACCGCGTCGTGCCCGACCGCCTTGTCGCCGTTGTCGAGCGCGACCTTGGCCGAGCCCTTGGTGATCGGGATGTCGTCGCCGGGGAAGTCGTACTTCGACAGCAGCTCGCGCACCTCCATCTCGACGAGCTCGAGCAGCTCGGCGTCGTCGACGAGGTCGACCTTGTTCAGGAACACCACCAGTGCCGGCACGCCGACCTGGCGGGCGAGCAGGATGTGCTCGCGGGTCTGCGGCATCGGGCCGTCGGCCGCCGACACCACCAGGATCGCGCCGTCCATCTGCGCGGCGCCCGTGATCATGTTCTTCACGTAGTCGGCGTGCCCGGGGCAGTCGACGTGCGCGTAGTGCCGGTTGGCCGTCTCGTACTCGACGTGCGCCGTCGAGATCGTGATCCCGCGCGCCTTCTCCTCGGGTGCCTTGTCGATCTGGTCGTAGGCCGTGAACGTCGCCCCGCCGGACTCCGCCAGGACCTTCGTGATCGCCGCCGTCAGCGACGTCTTGCCGTGGTCGACGTGACCGATCGTGCC
>NZ_VRUT01000349.1:0-1125 GCF_008039465.1 Methylobacterium sp. WL120
GGATCGCTGCGCGCCCTGATGAAGTCCGCTTGGAGAACAGGTCCCACTCAATCGAGCGCGCTCGAAGCGCTTCGGATTGATCGGGGTGTCCTGGTTCTTCCTCTCCGTTTGTTCGCCATCACCTCACGTCGCCCTGACCGTTCGTTCAGCCGTTCAGGCGGTGGTCGCCTGCGCCTGGTAGCGTGAGCCGTCCCTGAGGACAGCGAAGATCGTTCTTGCCATGCGATGTGCCAACGCGATGGCGGCGACTTTCGTCTTCTTTCGGGCCAGCATGTCGGACAGCCAGTCCTGTCTCGGGCCGCACCTGGATCTCACCATGATCTGCGACATGGCGCCTAGATAAAGCAGCCGCCGAATATACCGGTTGCCCATCTTCGAGATTCGCCCGATCCTCTGTTTACCGCCGGTGGAATGCGGCTTGGGGGTCAGGCCGAGCCAGGCGGCATAGTCCCTCGCGCAGTCGAAGTTACCGACGTCCGGCGTCGTCGCTGCGATGATCGTCGCCGAGAGCTTGCCGACGCCCGGGATCGTCGCCAGACGCTGGCTCGTCTCGCATTGGGCGTGGGTCGCTTCGATCTCGCCCGTCAACCGCTCGATCCGCGTATCGGTGTCGACCAACTGCTCGAAGAGCAGACTGACGGGCAATCGGGCCGCGTCCGGCAGTTGGTGCAGTTGTGTCCTCAGCCGATCGACATTCTGCGCGCCCTTGGCTGTGATGACGCCGAACTCCGTCATGTGAGCGCGGATCGCGTTGCCGATCTGCGTGCGCTGACGGACCAGAAGATCCCGCGTGCGGTGGAGAACCAGGACCGCAGAGCAGGCTTCGCTCTTCACCGCGACAAACCGCATGGAGGGACGCGTGACCGCTTCACAGATGGCGGCCGCGTCGGCTGCGTCCGTCTTCCCGCGCTTCACATAAGGCTTTACGTAAGACGGCGGCATCAGCCGGACGTCATGCCCCAGTTCCTGAAGCCTGCGCCCCCAGTCGTGAGCGCCCCCGCAAGCTTCCATGCCGACCAAACATCGCGGCTGCTTCTCGAAAAACGCGAGCAGCTGGCTTCGACGGAGTTGGCGACGCACGAGAACACGACCGCTCGCATCGACACCGTGGATTTGGAAAACGCT